>JAFDFH010000423.1 GCA_019309945.1 Deltaproteobacteria bacterium | reverse complement strand
CGATTTTAAACCGGTGTATCGATCCTTTGAATCCGATCTGGGGATCCAATTTCCTTTGGACGCCTTTGTGTCGGCCCAAGGGGTTCCCTTGCAGCTGGCTTCAAGAAAAAACGGACGGCCGTTTAACTTGTTGGAATTAAATCGGATTGTACAGGTCGCGCTCTGCCTGCCCTGCCATGACCAATATGACGATCCAATGTACCATGATTATGAGAAAAGCCTGAACGCTTTCCAGGCAGGGGCGACTCCCTGTCGGAAAGAAACATATTGGTAACTTTTCAATATGTTCCGGTAGGTCCGCTGCATCATCCGGTAATTTTTTTCAATACGGCCAAAACTTGCAGCTTACCGGCTTTTTTCGGCATCTTTGTCTTATTGAAAGCGGTTTGAACTATGTTTAATGTTTTGAGGAGACAGCTTTGGGCTGAAAAAAAAATCGGATTCCGGTGGATTATTTTGTTAAGCGCTTTCGTTTCATTCGGGTCGATCTCTTTGGGCCAAGCAGAAAGCACCGACTTTTCAAAATGTTTAAAATGCCATGAAGGAATTAAGCACCTCGATACCGATCACGCATTTGCATGTGAACAATGCCATCTGCTACCGGGAAATCGTCGACAACGACTCCAGACCCATGATGTTGTGGTCCGTCATCCGGCGGCCTTATCCAATGCACCCACCTTCTGTGCACCCTGCCATGAAAATGAAATCAATACGTTTAAAAATTCCCTGCATTATACCTTGGCCGGTATTATCAATCAGACCCGATATTTATGGGGAGCGCAAGAAGATGCGTATCCACGTTATTCGGCTTCATCCCATGAAATCCTTAATGCTTTGCCGCCGTCGCCATCCTCGGTGCAGTCCCCGGCCGATCTTGTGGACGACCTTTTGCGTCGGAAGTGTCTTGCCTGCCACACCGAAAAGGCGCCCATCCAAAGAAACGGGTTTTTTCGAGGCCTGGGCTGTGCCGCCTGCCACATCCTCTATGAAAACGACGGTATATATCGGGGAAATGACCGTGCCATGCAAGGCCAGCAAGGTTACCCCAAATATCATCGCTTTTGTACCCCCATTCCGGTTCGCCAATGTCAACACTGTCACAACGGACACCGAGTGGGGGCTGACTACACGGGCCTTTATGAACACGATTATCATCAGAGTTATCGAACCCCGATCAGTAATGGAACAATGCCCCGTCGAACCTATCTCATGGATCATCATCAGCTGCGGCCGGATGTCCACCTTGAACGAGGGCTTCTATGTGTTGACTGCCATCGTCAGGAAGATGTGATGGGAAAAGGAGATCTGCTTGGCCATCAGCAAGAAGCCGTAAACATCCGCTGTAAGCATTGCCACGTTTCAGTTAAAAGCGATAAAAATAAGGTTTCACACCCGGGTATTAAAAACGATCTGTTTTGCTCCCGCCGGCAACAGTCTTATTTGCTTCCCACTTATGATCAATCCGTTACAGCCCATGCCATCCCTCAGATGGCGAACGTTCACTGCGTCGGATGTCATTCAGCATGGGCATTTGCCGATTACGGTCCAAGCCTGTTGCGGGATGATCGCGAAGACTTGAGCCAATGGGCGCCCTGGCGGCTTCAGGGAGATGCTGGGGTTGCCGACCGTTTTGACGAGCAGGGTCGCTTTTTGAACCTTTCCACCGGTCCTGGGCCGTGGTTCGTTGGCTGGCGCTTTAGAAGGTGGGAATTCCTGACCCTGGGTATCGACATCGAAGGTCGCGTGGTACCGTTCAGACCCCGCTATCAATACCAGGTGTCTTATGTTACCAGGCACGGTAGGGTTGTTTTGGATAATATTGTCCCCCAAAGAGGTGATCAAAGCGGTCCGGGGTGGGCATTCATGCCGTTTTATCCCCATACCATCGTTAAACGGGGTAGACCCTGCGAAGCGTGCCATGGCCAGTCGCTGGCAGCAGGTCGGGGGCTTTGGGAGGGAAATCGTCCGGATTTGTATTTGACGCTTCCATCCCCCCCGGTGTATTCCCCATTGAAGCTGCTTTCGGAAAAACAAAGGTTAAAAATAATGAAAAAAACGCCGGCATTCCGTCAGTGGCGATTTAAAAGCCTTTTGCAGGACAATCATGGAGCCAGGGTACCCATTGACGATGATTAAAACCAGACCTTTGGAAAATGGTAACATCTCAATAAGTTCTGTGTAACCAGATGATAAAAGACGCGCCCACTGATAATAAAATATAAAAGGTCTGAAACTCGCATGCAAGTGAGCCTAAAGAAAAAACAGAGGCCGATCTTTTAATACCGGCTATTTAAAAGCAAAATCATATGTTTGAAACATTAGTGTCCCCATCGGGGATGGTTGAAACCCCTCGCCTTCAGGCGAAGAAAAGGATGGCGATATGGCCGAAGGCCATGAGCCAATTAAAATTAGATCAAATTCCTTTAATCTTTAGTCGGTTTCAACCGAGTAACGAACCCACCGTCTTACAGACGGTGGTCGTTCAGTTAGTGTCCATCCATAAATTAGGATTTTTGTTCAAGATCAAGGCCTGCGAAAAAAATAACCACAGGCATATAGTTGATATTCCGAGGATAAAATTTTGAGCATAACGCAGAGATTGGGCAAAAAGACCGTTTCTGGATGGGCACTAGTAGAGCGTTTCCGAATTAATATTTCAATTTTACCATTAATAAATTCGCAACCCGTTTAATCGGTTTCAGGTTTCGGGTGTCAGGTGTCGGATACCGGAAACACTGTCCCTGAAACCTGAACACTGAAACCCGAAACCTTGAAACATTATCGCTCTCCAAATAAGGGGAAATAATGTTTTATGTAATGGTATTTCGGAATCACCATACTAGTGTCCGTCCAGAAACGAGGATTTTTGTTCGAGATCAAGCAAAAAGACCGTTTCTGGATGGGCACTATCTAATATTGTCCCGCTTCGGTACCCTTT
>JAFDFH010000082.1 GCA_019309945.1 Deltaproteobacteria bacterium | reverse complement strand
TATCCGCCTGTTCTGTGGCGGATCACTCGAATCCTTGAATCCTTGACCCCTTGTATCCTCTGGGTCATACCTGCTCAATTGGAGATAACCCACTTATTTTGCCTTAATTAACTATAACTAATCGGGAGATGATCCATATTTTATTATCAGTGGGCGCGTCTTTTATCATCTGGTGCCACAGAACTTATTGAGATGTTACGAGTTTTTCAACAATTGCTTTGTATTCTGTAGCGTTTGACTCAGATTTCAAGCCGTGAACGGTTACAATTAATTTGTCTGAATTGTTATGAATGGTGATTAGCAGTATTTAAAGGGGTGGCCCATTGCGAGCCACCCCTGGGATTAGGGTTAGGAATGATGATGAAGGTTTTTAATGTATCGTAATTTGTTTGGGCTTTTGTTTTTCAGGTTTCGGAATATCAATCTTCAGCACGCCGTCTTTAAAATCAGCCTCTATTTTTCCGGAATCAACGTCTGTGGGCAACGTAAAGGCCCTTTCGAACTTTCCAAAAGCCCTTTCTCTTCGATAAAAATTATCTTCTTTCACCTCATTGTCAAGGGAACGTTCACCTTTCAGGGTTAGAACTCTGTCTTTAATATCAATTACAATATCCTTTTTATCGATTCCGGGCAATTCGGCATTTATGACAATCTTGTCATCGTTGTCGTAGATATCGACGACCGGATTCCAGTTGCACATTGCCAACTCCTCATCACCTTTTAAGACAGGATAAGACGCGTCATCAAAAAAGTGGTTCATGCGATTCCGTAACGTAAACATGTTTCCCCAAGGATTTCTTCTAACTAAATTCATGACAATACCTCCTTATATTGATTTTTTGTTTTCTCTGAGCACAAAGGTTCAAAAAACTTTTTGCTTTCTTTAGAGAATATGTTAAGAATGATTTTATTTATGTCAATATCATAATATTAAAAAAATATTGTATTACTAATAATAATATTTAATTTAAAGTAATGAAAATGCCAGAATGTCTTTGGTAAAGAATTCGGGTGTGGAAAATACGGCTTTGGTGCTGCCCTTTTTTACGAATTCATCAAAAAAGGAAAGAAAAAATGGAAAAAGACGAAACCCAGGAAAATAATACCGGCGTCACCCTGCCATGGACGTCTACCGAAGATCTCAGGGGTAAACAGTCCGTCAGGGCAACCTTTAGGTTAACCGCAAAAGCGATCGATGCGCTAAGTGCGGTTTCAACCCATCTGGGCATAAAACAGAAATCACTTTTCGATTATTTAATGGAAGACCTCCGGGCATTGAATTTAATTGCCCGCGAAATTCAGTCATATCGCTTCAGAAAACATAATCGTGTTCAAAAAACATTTGTTCTTAGCCGAAAAACCCTGTGCTCGATTGAAAAGGTTTCAAAAGATTATAATGCCCCGCGGGATGCGCTGGTCGAATATTCGTTATTGCGACTTCTACCGATGATTGCCGGAGAGAAGGAAAAACATGAAAAACGCAAGGAAATATTGGTTGAAATAACGCGACATTTGAAACAAGGTCAAAAAATTTTGAATAAAGCCGGTGTGTTATTGGGAGAAGAGGATCCAGTTTTTAACAAATTTGAGACCGCCTTAACCATTTATGAAAATGCCCGGCGGAATATTGAAACCTTTGTCGAAAAAGGGAAGCTGATCGAAGATTTTTAATCCGCAGATTTCACCGATTACACAGATTACAATGAACATTCGATAACTATTGTGAAACCTGAACTCTTGAACCCGTGAACGGTTACGGTTAAACCTACCAGCGGAGTCATCCGGTAATTTTTTTCAAAACGGGCAACTGTTTGAAGCAGTTTAGGGCGGTTTACAGTGACCCGGACAGCATAACTTGTTGATTGTATAGCCTGTTTGGGCTAAGCGACACACTAATTTTACATTACGTGCGCGGGTCACTGTTAACCGCCCTTAGCTGCAAGTTTTGGCCGTATTGAAAAAAAATAGCGGATGGCGTAGCGGGCCTTACGGAACATATTGAGAAGTTACAATAATTTGAGCTAAATCACCAACAGTCTTGATTTACACCCCGCAAACATCTTTACGGGATCGGTCGTTATGATCCCGTAAAAATAGTCTTTCTTGGTGTTCTTGAGCGAAGCGGGCGGTAAATACGCTTTTTTCGCTTGATCACTTCAGTTTTATTGCGATTTCAGCTACCCTGCGGCCAAGCTTAACGCCATTTTCTTCGTATCCGCTGTCCGGTGCTCCCACACACGCTACACCGTAATGACCCGTAGCAGACATTGGATCTCCAACGATGACCATGCCGAAAATCAACAGGGTCTGAATAATTGACATCATGGTGGTTTCCTTACCGCCGGAAGGATCCGCGGAGGTGGCAAAGGCGGCCCCAACCTTGCCTTCCATTTTGGGGCGCACGCCCACAAAATCGTCAAAAACCTTTTTAAGTTGAGCGGCCATCAGGCCGAAATAGACCGGTGACCCGGCGATGATGCCATCCGAGTTTACAAAGTCATCTTTGGTTACCTCGTCAGTCTTTTTTAATAATGCACTTACACCTTCGATCTCCGCGACGCCTTGTGCGATTGCCTCGGCCAATTTTTTGGTGTTGCCACTCCTGGAAAAATAAAGAACTAATATTTGCATGTTGAACCTCCTTTATGATGAGACCTTTTGAAATTGGTTCCAAGGTCTCTTTTTGGCTTTTTACGGGACAATCAAGTATGACAGCTTCGTAAAAAGTAACGCTAATGGCTAAGTAAAAAGGCCTATATACAAGGCGTAGTGTTTTTTCAGGAGCGAGGTTATACATATGGTATGCCGAGCGTCTGAAAAGACACTGCAACGCCGTAGATGGGCCTTTTTACGACGCCATCAAGTATTATGTCAAGATAAAACGGCGAGATATACCATCGGCCCATCTGGTGGCCTGAAAATTTGTACCGGCCAAGGTGATTAGGCAAGTATCATGAAACCACAAACCTTGCCATACAGAGCCGTCTCTGACATTGTTCGGGTAACATTCGTTTTTGTATGTTTAAATGCGTAATCCCCATTTTTTAAAAATAACAAATAATTGGCTTGCTTTTTTACTAAATAAAGATTATTATGTATTTAATCAATTAAGTCCTGTTTAATCTGCGGGACGGTTTCTCGCTGAAGGAAAAATCCATTTGTCAAAGTGGCACCCTCCAGTTTGCGACGTTGAAATTTTTTAAGAAAGGAGGATGGTATCATGACCAATGGAACTGTTAAGTGGTTTAACGACCGAAAAGGGTTTGGATTCATTGAGCAGGAAGACGGAGCGGATGTGTTTGTTCATCATTCAGCAATAAATGCGGACGGTTTTAAATCCCTCAATGAAGGTGACCGAGTTTCCTTTGATATAGAGCAAGGACAGAAAGGTCCTGCCGCTGTTAATGTCACTGTGATTTAACCTTATGTTCTGAGTAAAAAGGGCATTCCTTCTAATACCTTTTCTTGTTGTCATTATCAAAAATAACAGCCAAGGAGGTAACAAATTGGCAAGATCAAATTATCAATTTAATAAACGTCAAAAAGAATTAGCAAGGAAGAAAAAGAAAGAAGAAAAGAAACAACGCAAACTGGATAAAAACACTATAAAATCAGAAGAGAATCCGGATCAGTCCGAGAATGAAGGAGAGAATCAATAAGCATAGAAACCGGATGAAAAGGAGAAAAGATATGCGTCAAAAATATGTGATTTCTCGAGATGACGCCAAAAATAAGCTCAAAATCAGGGAATATGCAATCATCGACAAAAATCTGAAAAAAGTGACGTCTTCAATGCTGCAAAAGGAAAGTTTTTCATTTCTCTGCGAAGAAACCTATGAAAGTGAGATTATCGTGAGTTCCATCTCCAAAGGAATGAGCGCCTTGATTGGAATCCTTCGGACCCACAATATATTTCCTATCGAACCATATGCCATCCAAATCGCCGAATCCGTCACGGCATTATACAATTCATCCGAAGATGGTTCGGTGGAGTTGTTTTTTGACGACGTCGATTTGGTATCTGCTTGATATGATTTCGGTCATTGGAATAGGTCCTTTTTGGTGCTTGACCGCAAACCCTGAACCCTTAAACGGTTACAGGTTTTAAGCCAATTCCTCTTTATATTTTCTGTAAAGTCCCCGAAACTGATGATAGCTGATCCCCAGGTTTAGAGCGGCTTGTTGTTGATTGTATTTATTCTCAACAAGGGCCTCCTTCATTAGGTGGATCTCGAATTCACGAACCGCTTCGCTAAAAGACCTCTTTCCCTGGTAAGCGGGATAGGTATCTTCCTCGTCCCCGGTTTTTTCGTGGATCTTAGGGGAGGGCCCCGGCGAGGAAGAAGGGCTGAAAGGATTGTATATGATTTCCATAATCTGGAAAGAGTCGGAGCGGTACACGGCTCGTTCGACCACGTTTTTAAGCTCCCTTACGTTTCCGGGCCAGAAATAGCTTTCGAGGACGGACATGGCCTTTTCACTGAATGTTGGGACTTCAGCCCATCCCAGCTCAAAGGCCATCCGAGCGGCGAAATGATTAGCCAAAAGAAGAATATCTTCCTTGCGCTCCCGTAAAGGTGGCAGGATGAGGACTTCGAAAGAGAGCCGATCGAGCAGGTCCTGTTTAAATCGTCCCTCAGCCACCAGAGATAGTAGATCGGCATTGGTGGCGGCGATGATTCTCACATTCACCTCGATACTTTCCGGGCTGCCCACCCTTTCAAAAGTACCATACTCCACGACCCGCAGAATCTTTTCCTGGACCTCCAACGGGATCGTGCCGATCTCGTCCAGAAAAAGAGTGCCCCCGGTTGCCGCCTCAAACCGTCCGGTCCTCCGGGTCAGGGCCCCTGTAAACGCTCCCTTTTCATAACCGAAGAGTTCCGCCTCAATGAGGGAGGGCGTTAGCGCTGAACAGTTGAGGGTTACCAAGGGGCTCTGCCATCGCCCCGAGAGATAGTGGAGCCTGGATGCCGCTAATTCTTTGCCGGTCCCCCGTTCTCCGATCAAAAGGACGGGTCGGTTAATGGGGGCAACCCTTGAAAGACGCTCCTGAAACTCCAGAAATATTTCCGACTGGCCCAATGCCTCCGAGACCCCCGAAGAGGTCCGGGGCTCTGGAGCCATCCTGTTCCATTCAACTTCTTTGGACATGGTAATGGTAACCGTTCAAAGGTTCAGGGTTCAACGTTCAGAGTTAAGGACAAAGAAGGCATTGAAGACCCGAAGTCTTCGTTAAAAATGTTCATTTTCCCAAGTAATTGCCAATTGGGCTCCAAATTTTGGATTAGACCTGACGAAGATGACGCTTTGCTCGTAAAGACGCATTCCAAATTCAGTCCGGGGACGAGAATGGAACCTTGAACCTCTGAACCTTTGAACCCGTTAACGCTTACTGGTAATATTTCCTACTTTTTAGCTTATTACACTAAAAATTAGCTATTATTACCACATCATCAAATCCCCTGTCAATAGAAAACAGATTGATATCACAGGTCTTTTTCCAAAACTTCCCGTTTGGCACAAATCCTGCTAATCAAAAGAGCAAAACCAAACAGATAGGAGGAAGAATATGGGCATTTTCACACGCTTTCGTGATATCATCAGTTCCAATATCAATGCCATGCTGGACAAGGCTGAAGATCCCGAAAAGCTAATTCGGCTCATGATCCGGGAAATGGAAGACACGCTGGTGGAACTCAAGGCCTCTTGTGCAGGTGTCATGGCCGATGCCAAAAAAATCCAGCGCCAGATGGATGAAGCCCGATTACGGGCTTCCGACTGGGAGTCCAAGGCCGAATTGGCCGTCAGCAAGGGCAGGGACGATCTGGGACGTGAGGCGCTTATCGAGAAGCGAAGATTAACCGATCGGGCCGACGGTCTGGAAAAGGAACTGAGTGAAAACAACGTTCTGGTAAGCCAGTATCATGATGACATCCGCCAACTCGAAGACAAGTTGGGAAGTGCCCGGGAAAAACAGCGCCTGCTGGTTAAGAGGCACATCCACGCGGCCAGGAAAATGAAGGCGCAAGAGGAAATCCGCCGAATGAACGGTTCCGAGGCCATCTTAAAGTTCGAGGAACTGGAGAACCGGATCGAACGAATGGAGGCGGAGGCGGAGCTTGTCAACTATGGAATAAAGACTACCCTTGATGCCGAATTTGAAAACCTTTCGGTGGATGATGATATTGAAAAGGAACTTCGGAGCCTGAAAAGTATCCTCACCAAAAAGGAAGACAAAAGACAGGCAAATACTGAGGCCTGACCTGGGACGGTGATCCGTTTCCCCTAACCCGGACAAGCCGGAACCAAAAATATTTGCCGCCAAGGCACAAAGACACGAAGGATTTTATTTTGTTATTCTTTCTTAGCGTCTTGGTGCCTTTGTGGCGAGAAGAAAAAAGTTTTGCCACAAAAAGCATAAAATTTACAACTAAGGAACTAAAACTGTTTTGGAGACACTACCATGATGCATGGTCTATTCGTTATGGCTATTGTATTCGGAGGTTCGATCCTGTTGCTGGCCATCATCAGCGCTACAATTCTGATGGCCATCAAGATCCTCAAGGGGGGCGTCTCCCGTAAAGGACAGCAACAACAATCCGAAGAAGCCAGGGTGATTCAGGAGATCTATCAGGGACTCTCCCGTATGGAAGAGAGAATGGAGGCCCTGGAAACCATTATTCTCGACCAGGAAAGAAAGGACCGCAAATGATGAACCGATATGAAAGCATCCTACGCGGAGGACTTCACCGCTCCCGAAACGGGGTCATACTGGGAGTTTGTAGAGGTATCGCCGAGCATTTCGATTTCTCCGTGTTTTGGGTGAGGACCATCGCGGTGATCATTTTGCTTTTGAGCGGATTCTGGCCTATTACCGGGATTTATTTCATCGCGGCCCTGATCATGAAACCCGAACCGGCGATTCCGATCCAATCCGATGATGAGCAGGAGTTCTATGACAGCTACCTCAACTCCCGGAAGAGGGCCGCAGACCGGCTGAAACGAAGGTACGAGAATATAGAACGCCGTATCCGGAGGATGGAACATACGGTGACCTCCCGGGAATATGATTGGGATAACCGTATGAATTCCCGGGGGACCTAACTCGTGCCCATCCAGAAACGGTCTTTTTGCCCGATCTCTGCGTTATGCTCAAAATTTTATCCGAATATCAACTATATGCCTGCGGTAAAATTTTTCGCAGGCCCCTCCGGGGCGTAGGCCCCACGGGCCGGAGGCTTGATCTCGAACAAAAATCCTCGTTTCTGGACGGACACTAGTTAACGGTAAACGCTGAATGAGTTTTAGCCATCTCTGGGTTCCCTTTTTTCCATTCAACGTTCGATGTTGGACGTTCGATGTTCGATGTTCATCTTTTTCAGTAAACCTCCATAGTCCTTCCGGCGTAAAAAATAACTTAACGCTTATGTTCCATACCCCCCAGGTGACTCTGGCGTAAGAGCTGAAATAGCCTATCTTCTGAATTTCATGATGTCGATTAACTTCAAAGCTTGCCTCGTTCTTGAGCAATATTGATATAGGTTTCCACGATATTTTGGGGGGGGACCCATTTTTCCGTCTCTTCTTTTTCAACCAGCCGGATAGCTTCATACTCGCATGTCGGGACACACAGCCCGCACCCGATGCAACGGTCGCGATCAATTGCGGCGACCTCATCTATTGTGACCGCGTCCATCTGGCAGCGTTCTTCGCAGACCCCGCAGGCTGTGCAATTCTCTGCATCAACCACGGCATAGTAACTGCTGTTGACGTATCGGGCCGGTTTGTCCAGGGTTTTCATGTTCTTTAAAATCTGGCAGCAACAGCCGCAACACAAACATATATTTAACGGTTTCTGTGAATTTCCAGGTTGCAAGACAAGACCGGCTTCAAACCCTTCATTCAGAATTTTAAGGGCTTCCTCCTGGGTAATGCTACGACCGATCCCCCTGCTTTCATAAAGATATGCTCCTCCGGCAAAAACCAGGCAATTTTCCATGGGTTTATCGCACCCTTCGCCTACCATTTTGTGCTCCTTACGGCATATGCATGGAGCAACTACGATTTTAGACTGGCTTTTAATGATTTTTTCACCCTCCTCATAGGCCATCACCTGCATCTCCGCAGAAACGCTCTGAGATACAGGGATCACCCTGAGTTGCTGGGTTTTAAGCTTTATCAGATCTTTCATTAAATACGGAACGTATTCATTAAAGTCTTTGATGAGTTCCTTATTCAGATCATTCACCTGGTATTCCCATATTCCGACCACAAACTGGGCCGCCATGTAATTATCTTCGCCTGCCTTACTTGATTTAATAATTAACCCTTTTTTTGACATGCTTTCCAGCAGAGGGGCCAAAGTTGCTTCATCCATGTTTATTCGTTCGGCAATCGCAGGAAGCGACTCCAGCATCATGGTAAGCCCTAATGCCACTTCTGCTTCCTGGGGGGTAAAGAGCCGTTTTAGGATCCTCAGTTCCACCCCCGTGTCTGTGGCCGGAAAACCTGCCGGTAGATTGTCCAGGTGCCTTGCAAGTCTTTCATAAACGTCACTCATGGTATTCTCCTTTCATATTTCGCAATCATTCAACGTACGATAAGTACGCCTCATGATTACAAAATTTGCACGCCTTAAATTTGAACTTTTTACAAAACCGTCTAAATCGGACTTTTTACGAGTTTATCAACTTTAATGAACTCGTAAAAAGTAACGCGAATGGCTAAGTAAAAAGGCCCATATACAAGGCGTAGTGTTTTTTCAGGGGCGAGGCTATACATATTGTATGCCGAGCGTCTGAAAAGACACTACAACGCCGTAGATGGGATTTTTTACGACGCCATCAACTTTAAATGATGCCGAATAAAGAATTGTTGTCATTTACCCTGTCAATGTTGACGTCAACAATAGTGTTTTTGATATCATCCTCACCCTTTAGGAATACCGGTATATAATTTGACGTCATTCCCTTTAAGAGGTGGTCGGAACCGTATGGTTTGCCTTCGATCAAAACTTCAACCTTTTTATTAATAAATCTATTATAAAATATTGATTTTTTTAATATACCAAGTTCTCTTAATATTTGGCATCGTTCCTTGATCACCCGGGCTGGAAGCGGGTCGGAAAACCTGCTCGCAGGTGTTCCCGGGCGTGCCGAAAACGGAAAAACATGAAGATAGGTGACAGGTAATGCCTGGATTATCGCGTATGTATTTTCAAAAGCCGCTTCCGTTTCTCCTGGAAATCCGACCAGGATGTCAACACCAATGGCCGCCTCAGGGATGGACGCATGGATTTTGCTAACCCGATCTGAGAAAAAAGCGCCGGTGTAGGGGCGGTGCATTTTTTTTAAAATAAGATCATCACCGCTTTGCAAAGGAATGTGAAAATGACGACATATAATGACGGATTCAGAGACAAGTTTTATGATGTCGTCGGTCAGTTCACGAGGTTCTATTGAGCTTAATCGGAGGCGATGAATGAGTTTTAAATTTTCCAGGCTTTTTAAAAGATCCGTCAGGTTGGTTTGAGGGGTTAAATCGAGTCCGTAACTGCCCAGATTTATCCCTGAAAGAACGACTTCATGAAATCCGGCACTTTCGATTTGTCTGATGTTTTCCAATACGGATTTCGGCGGCATGCTGCGGCTCGGACCCCGTGCGTAAGGGACGATGCAGTAGGTACAAAAGGCATCACAGCCGTCCTGGATCTTTAAAAACGGCCGGGTCCGGCTTCCGTTTAGCGGAACAGGTATTTGTCTGAATTGGTCTTCATGCTGAATGTCCCGGCAAATGGTAACAGGGTAGGGGGGACGTTCCGGGAGAGGCGAAGACAAGATCATCTCGGGGATTTTATGCTTATCCCCATGACCGATGACGGCATGTACGCCGTTTATTTTTTGAATTTCTTCCGTTTCCGTCTGGGCATCACATCCGGTCACAATGATTCGGGCTAGCGGATGGGACCGAATTGCCTTTCGTATGGCTTGTCTGGACTGGGTGGACGCTTTTTGGGTGACTGTGCAGGTATTGATAATATGCACGTTCAATTCTCCTTCATTGCGGACCATTGTCCATCCGGATGCTTTTAAATACTGAGCGATGGCCTCGGACTCAAACTGGTTGACCTTGCAGCCCAGTGTTGTAATGGCAAATTTCGGCATAATATCGAAAATCATTCCACTGTCAACCATCCCCCGCCCAGTACTTCGTCACCTTGATAAAACACGGCTCCTTGTCCGGGTGTTATGGCCGCTAGCGGGGTTTCGAACCTGATGATGGCTGAATCCGTGCCGGCGGGGTAAAGCGTGGAGGCAACCGCTTTATGACGGTATCGAACCCGCGTATCCACTTTAAGCGGAGAGGTTGGATGATCATTGATCCAATTTATCCCCGTAACGCTACATTCAGAAGTAAGTAAATCTTTTTTAGAGCCGACCACCAAAAGGTTTTGTTGCAGGTCGATTCGAACAACATAATAGGGTTCAGCGGCCGGACAGTTTATGCCCCTCCGCTGACCAATGGTAAAAAGATGTAAGCCGCTATGTTCCCCCAAGCGGTTGCCCTGAATGTCCTTGATGGATCCCGGTTGGGGCTCAAATCCCTTCTGAAGAGCAATAAACTCACCGTATGTTTTGCCCTTGATAAAGCATATGTCCTGGCTTTCGCGACTCAAAACCGGGGTAAAGCCCTTTTCCCTTGCCCGTCTGGTAACGTCTGATTTTGTCAGATCTCCGAGGGGAAAACAGGCTCCGGCCAGCTGTTCCTGTGACATGAAGGCGAGAAAATAGGACTGGTCCTTATCATGATCCATCCCTTTCAAGAGGTGCAATCTCCCTTTTTGATCTTTTTCCAGGCGGGCATAATGGCCGGTTGCGAGGTAGGATGACCCTAATTTTTTAGCGTAGTTCAGGACGGTACCGAATTTAATGGTCGGATTGCATACCAGGCATGGATTGGGTGTCTTTCCCTGCTGATAGGTTTCAATGAAGTAATCAACGACCTTTTTCTTAAAATCGGGATAAATGTCCAAGATTTTTATGGGGATGCCGATCTGATCCGCAACACGGTAAACAGGGTGGGGGACAGGGGGTTCGGGTTCGTAACCTGTGCGAAAGTGGATTCCAATAACATTGTGCCCCTTTTCCTTCAACAGATAGGCCGCCATAAGAGAATCGATGCCGCCGCTGATGGCAATTGCTGTTGTGTGCTTCATTCAAAAACAGCATTGGCTTTGGGACGAACTTCCATTGCCCGTGTTGGGCATGCCGGTACGCAAAGTTCGCAAATACTGCATTTTTTTTGTTCAAAAATAACATACATTTCAGGATGTTGAACAGAAAGGGCACCGGTGGGGCAAACGGCCGTGCACGCGCCACAGTGGGTGCATTTTTTTTTGTCACGTTTAATTTCCTGCTCGGCTTTCTGAACCTGCACGCCCACTTGCTCAAGATATGCTAGCCCTTCCTTGTAATTTTTCCGGGTTCCGTATAATTCAAGCACCATGATTCCTTCTTTTCTGGGAAGTACGGTGGCATTGAGTATGTTGAATGTCAGGTTATAATTTCTGACAAGGTCACAGACAATCGGCTTATGGACCACGGTCTTTGGAAAACGAAGAATCAGTATTTTTGAATACACGCTAAAACCTCCTGAAATCACTTTTTTTATGAACAAAAATGATGAATTCGTAAAAAAGTCTTTTTCCGGACTTTTTACGATTTCCTTAGAAAAAATTACTTTAATTAGAAAAATAATCACTGTCAACCGTAAGATGGAATCCGTCTGGATATCAAAAACCTATCTTAAAAATTTATACTGAAAGGGATTGTTGATTCGTGGTCTTTTTTCCATTATGAGAAGAAAAGCCGATAATTTATATCCAACCTTTACAAAAATGTTTACAAGCCCATGAATCCTTTTGCTTACCGTACCACGAGTCTTGCCATAAAGACACTTTCCTCGCTTTCAAAGGCCAGAATAAACATTCACGGGAAAGAGAATATCCCATGCGGGTCCATCATTTTTGTCATTAATCATTTTACCCGGATCGAAACACTCTTTCTGCCGTATCATATCTATAAACTGACGGAAAAGCTCCCGGTATGGTCCCTCGCGGATTATAGCCTGTTCAAAGGTGCTTTGGGCAGCTTGCTCGATAAGCTCGGTGCCGTCTCAACAAAAAATCCGGACAGGGATCTTCTGATTGTTAAAAGCCTTCTTACCGGAGAAGCCTCGTGGATTATCTATCCCGAGGGCCTAATGGTTAAAACCAAGAAGATAATTGAAAAGGGACGTTTTATGATCTCTTATAGCGGCGGTAAACGTCCCCCCCATACCGGGGCTGCGGCCTTGGCCCTGAGGACCGAATTCTATCGCCAGCGGCTTGAGCGAATGTCCCAAGACTACCCTGATGAAGCCAAGCGCCTTAAGGAGCTTTTTCAGATAGACTCTATTGAACCGGTTCTGGGAAACAATACTTATATCGTTCCCGTAAATCTAACTTACTACCCGATTCGGGCAAAGGAAAACGCACTCAGCAACCTGGCACTAAAACTGGTGGAAGATATTTCGGAACGTATGATTGAAGAGATCATGACAGAAGGTACGATGTTGCTTTCCGGAGTCGATGTGGATATTCGATTTGGGAAGCCGATTCAAGTCAAACAATGTTTGAAGGGGAAGGCCATAGAAAGAGACATTCGCGTTCAAAGGAAAATCAACTTTAATGACACCCTACCTTCAAGAACGGCCATGCGGAAAGAGGCACTGAAAATTATGCAGTGTTACATGTCCGCCATTTACAGCATGACAACTGTAAATCACGATCACCTTTTTGCATCTATTTTAAAGCTGTTTCCATTTAAACGCATCAAAGAATATGATTTGAGGCGCAGGGTATTTGTCGCCATAACTGCGGGACTGGTTGAGACAGGCGTTAATCTCCATCCTAACCTTAGAGACGATCAACTTCATCTTCTGACGGACGATCGTTTCAGCCAATTCGCTGACTTTATCAACGTGGCCCAGGAAAAGGGCGTGATAAAGCGAAACGGAAAGACGCTTGAAAAGGATCGCTCAAAATTCTCCTCTTTATTTGATTTTCATCAGGCTCGGATTGAAAATCCCATTGCGGTGATTGCAAACGAGGTGGAAACCTTGACCCTCCTGCAACGGCATGTGCGACGGATTGCATGGCAACCCGGCTTTTGGCTGAGACGAAAGATCGCGCGCCACTTTATGAAAAAGGCTGTTTTTGAATTTGAAGAAGATTATGATACTTTTTTTAAAGATGGAGAATCCAAAAAAAAAGATGTGGGCATGCCGTTTCTTGTCAAGGGGAAAAGCCGGGGAATCGGTGTACTGCTTGTTCATGGATACATGGCTGCGCCCCTTGAAGTAAAAGGACTGGCGCAATATCTCGGTCGCAGGGGGTTGTGGGTTTATGTTCCCCGTTTGAAAGGACATGGTACTTCCCCAGATGATCTGGCCACCCGGACCTATTTGGACTGGGTGACCTCCGTTGATGAAGGCTATGCTGTTATCCGCAGCTTATGCAGGCGGGTGGTCGTAGGAGGATTTTCAACCGGGGCCGGCCTGGCACTCGATCTTTCAGCAAGAGTGGAGGATCTCGCAGGGGTATTTGCCATTTCAGCCCCCCTGAGACTTCAGGATCTTTCGGCAAAGTTTGTCCCGGCTGTGGATGTCTGGAACCGTCTGATGAAAAGGTTTAAGTTAGATGGAGCCAAAAAGGAGTTTGTTGAAAACCAACCGGAAAATCCACACATCAATTATTCGCGCAACCCGATTTCGGGTATTAGGGAACTTGAACGCCTGATGAATTCCGTTGCGCCCAAATTGCCTTCCATTCAGGTACCTGTTCTGGTTGCCCAGTCCCGTAATGATCCGGTGGTCGATCCGAGGGGGTCAAGGAGAATATTTGAGCGATTGGGATCGCAGGATAAGAAATATGCCCTTTTTAATTTTAACCGCCACGGCATACTTCTGGGGGAAGGTGCGAGCAGAGTGTATGATGCGATAGGCAATTTTATCGAGCATATAAAAAAGGACCATTTTTAAAGCAGAGAGTAAAAAAATGAAGCCAAGCCGTCCCCTGGAAAGCCTGATCCTGATCTCAACGCCCTGGCCGCTTTATAGCCGCCCCTCCATTCAGCTTGGCACCCTGAAAGCCTATTTGAAATCACAAGTGCCCGATTTGAAAGTCCAAGCCCATCACTTTTATTTGAAGTTGGCAGAGACCATCGACTACCCCATCTACCAGACGATGTCGGAACGGACGTGGCTGTCAGAAACCATCTACGCCGCCCTGTTGTTTCCGGAGCGCCTGAAGCAAATCGAAAAGGTGTACCATAAAGAGGCTGTCGGCCGCCCCGAAGCCCGTTCAATGGATTTTGCAACACTGATCAGCCGGGTCAGCGAGGTTTCGGATGCGTTTATTAATGGAATTGACTGGACGGCCTTCGGGCTTGCAGGTTTTTCCATATGTTTTTGTCAACTCACTTCCACCCTCTATTTCATCAAACGCATTAAGCAAAGGTGTGCCGATCTACCCATTGTTGTGGGCGGGTCCATGTTCGCCGGGGAGTCAATCCAAAACCTGTTTGAAATGTTTCCTGAAATAGATTTCGTGATAAATGGTGAAGGTGAGCTGCCGTTGACCCAACTGGTTCATTTTCTTAAAAACTCACCACCCCATAAGAGCACCCCCTTGATTCCGGGAATTTGTACGGCGGAAACTGAAAAAAACAATACGCCCGTGGCTTTTTCACAGATGCCGGACTTAAGCAGGCTTCCTTCACCTGATTATGATGACTATTTTCAACTGCTTAAAACATTCAGCCCGCAAAAAACTTTTTTCCCGACGATACCTGCCGAAATATCCCGGGGATGCTGGTGGCGTCGGCAGGAAACGGCTGGTAGACTGAAAGGTTGCGCCTTCTGTAACCTTAACCTTCAGTGGAACGGTTACAGGGCCAAACACACATCCCAGGTGATATCCGAGATCGATTATTTGACCTCGAAACATAAGATCCTTTCCGTGGCCTTGATGGATAATCTGCTACCGGTGAAAGCATCTGATGAGATTTTTACAACACTCGGCGAGCTGAACAAAGATCTGCGGTTGTTTGGAGAGATCCGGGCCACGACACCACGGCACGTGCTGGAATCCATGGGGCGTGGAGGAATCCATGAGGTTCAGGTCGGTATAGAGGCCCTCAGCACACGATTGTTGAAAAAACTGAACAAAGGGACCAAGGCCATTCAGAACCTGGAGATCCTGAAAAACTGCGAAGCGCTTGGCATTGCAAATCATTCGAATCTGATACTGAATTTTCCAGGCAGCGACCATCAGGATGTGGCCGAGACGTTACGAAACCTGGAGTTTGCCCTGCCGTTGCGCCCATTGCGGTGTGTTCAATTCTGGCTTGGTCTCGGAAGCCCTGTGTGGCAAAATCCTAAAAGGTTCGGGATCCAGGCGGTTTTCAACCACCCGAATTATGCTGCCATATTCCCGTCGATCGTTTTCAAATCCATGCGCTTCATGATCCAGGCTTATCGTGGTGATCGGGGGTATCAACTAAAACTCTGGCAGCCGGTAAAGAAAAAGGTGAGGGCATGGAAAAAGGCATACGCGGAACTTCATAAGGGGCCGGCCAGTTCGCCTGTCATGAGTTATCGGGACGGCCGGGAATTTTTAATCATACACCAGCGCCGCTTAAACCAAGAAGCCGCCACCCATCGCCTGGTTGGAACATCCAGGGCGATCTATCTTTTTTGCCAGCAGCATCGTTCCTTTAAAAGTATCCTGGAACATTTTCCAGGGTTAGGGGAGGGCAAGATAGCTCCTTTTTTGCGAATGATGGTCGACAAAAAATTGATGTTCGAAGAAAACGAAGAGTACCTCAGCCTGGCGGTGCCGATCAGAATTCAAAAGGTGTGAAGTAAAAACCCGAGCTACAAATGCCTAAAATGCCTAAAATGCGCTAAAGTGCCTAAAATTAAGGATATTAGTCATTATATAAATAGAAGATAAAATTCCAATTTTGAGTTAGCGAGCATCTGGTATCCAGTATCGGGCGCAAGTGGGAAAAACGTAGATTTCAAACATCGACAACAAATTGTCGCTATCGCGCCGCTACAGGAACTACCAATTCACTCTTTTACTCCTGTATCATTCTTTTTTTTATTTCCTGTACCTTCTTATTTTTCAGAAGATTCATAAATGCAGGATTAGACATCAAGGCGGCGAGATCTCCGGAATTCACGGCATTTAATAAAGCCGGATCATTTAATATTTTTTGAAAATCAGGATCATTTTGTAGTGAAAAAATCATATTCATAATCTGCTCATCAATCATCATCTGCTTCGTTAGATCTTCGACGTCGGAATTTATCGATGGATTTGGCTGTTTCAATCCACCCGCGGTATTTTCCGCGCCGGATATTGAACGAATGATCCGAATTTTTGATTCATTAATATTTACCGTACCTAACGTATCTGATTGAATCGTGTAACAGTCATCCTGAAAGGATATTATTTTTCCGACAATGATGGTTCCATCATGTAATTCAACCTGCATGGATTCACTGGCAAAGATGGCGTACTCCCAAATGATCAAACAAAGAATCGTGTAAACCGCTGCCTTTTTCTTCATTTGCTTGGCTCCTTTTGCTAAGGGCTCACTAAAAAATAACTTCACATTTTAAACGCCGATGCATCCCGCCTGGCTGCGTTGCGAAAACTCGCAATATGCCAGATATTACTGCGCTTTCGCGCCTTGCCGGCCGGGCGCCTCAACGCTTAAAATTGCGAACTTATTTTTTAGTGAACCCTTAGGGCTCACTAAAAAATAAATTCATAAATGATCAGGGACATTATTTTATATCAGAAATTAGAAAAAAAATTATCATAGCCGAAAATGACACAGAGTACCACAATTAAAAGTTTGCACGGCTTCAACGAACTTAGGAACTGTGTCCCACCAGTCTAAACGGGGATTTAACATTTGTTTCGCACGTCGTGCTTCGGATTTCTAATTT
>JAFDFH010000422.1 GCA_019309945.1 Deltaproteobacteria bacterium | reverse complement strand
GATGCGCTCAAAAAAATGTTCCGGAACAAAATTACCGTGCTTCCGGTGTTTGAAGGTGATAAACTGGTTGGTGTTGTCCGTGATGCCGATCTATTTCTTTCCGTAACCGATATTCTGGAAGAGGGCAACGAATAACAGCGCGAATTTCGTGATTTTCGTCGTAAAAGCCGCTTACTAGGTCTCCTGAATTTTAGCCAGGATTGTCTCTACAAGATTTCTTATCTCTTTTAGCCGTTCTTCTGACTGTGCCTCAAATCGAAGTACCAGGGCGGGCTGAGTGTTGGATGCCCGTACAAGCCCCCATCCATCATCAAACAGTACCCGAACGCCATCAATGTCGATCACATTATAGCGTTCCCGAAAGTATTCGGTAACCTTTTGAACCACGGTGAACTTTATATCGTCCGGACACTCGACACGAATTTCGGGTGTTGTATAGGTTTCAGGGACATCAGATAAAAGCTCGGAAATTTTTTTGCCTGTGTTGGACAGTATTTCAAGAAGCCTGCAGGATGCATAGACCGCATCGTCAAAACCGAAATAGCGATCCCCAAAGAACATGTGGCCACTCATTTCTCCGGCCAGTTCGGCCTTTTCCTCCTTCATCTTCTGCTTGATCAGAGAATGACCGGTTTTCCACATAATCGCCCGGCCGCCGTGTTTTTCGATGTCGTCGTACATCGTCTTAGAGCATTTCACTTCCGATATAAACGTTGCGCCGGGCTTTCTAGAAAGAATCTCCCTGGAAAATATGATCATTAGTTTGTCGCCAAAGACAATCTTGCCCTTTTCATCCACCACGCCGATACGATCACCATCCCCATCATAACCGATCCCGACATCCAATCCCTTATCCTTTACCAGGGTGATGAGATCTTGCATGTTTTCTAGAACGGTGGGGTCTGCTTCGTGATTTGGGAATCGACCGTCCATATCGCAGTAGAGGTCATGAACCTCACAATTCAATTTCTTCATTATAGGTACTGCGACGACGCCGGCGGTTCCATTGCCTGCGTCTACACCCACCTTAAGGGGACGGGCAAGGGTTATGTTATTTTCGACAAACGCCCGGTAGGGGGTAACGATATCTGCGGTTGTCAAGGATCCTTCGCCCTGGGAAAATGACCCGTCATTAATAATGGCCAGAATTTTTTGGATATCCTTGCCGTGGATGGAATCTGAATTCATACAGAGCTTAAAACCGTTGTATTCCGGTGGGTTATGGCTCGCAGTCACCATAACAGCGCCCTCTTGGCTCAGGTGCTGAATCGAAAAGTATAATACCGGCGTCGGGCAAACCCCAATATCGATGATATCGCATCCGGTTGACCGCAACCCTTCGATAACTTTTTTAGCATACAAATCCGATGTGAGTCGGCAGTCACGTCCAACCGTAAGCTTTTTACGGCCATGCTGTTGTAAGAAGGTCCCAATCCCCTTTCCGATCAACACAACATCGTCTTCCGTCATGTCCTTACCTGCAATTCCTCGAATATCGTATTCCCTGAACATTCCCGGATTCATTGTTCTCTCCTTTTAAAACTCGAAATTAAAAAATGTATGATTTTATCCTTTTAAGTTAAAGGACTTTTTATTAAACCGTATTTCTGGAACCCACAATAAAAAAATGACCACCTATCAATAAATCATGAAAAATCAGGTCGACTTTTTAATCCGCACTAGGGTGTGGCCTCAATGAATTGACCGTAAACTCGATCTGTTTGAATTCTTTGTTAAATCTCATCCTTTTTATTATTTTACATGCAGATTTTGGATATAATGCGGATTCCTGTGGTTCCTGTTTTAGATAGTGTCCATCCAGAAACGAGGATTTTTGTTTGAGATCAAGGCCTGCGAAAAATTTTACCGCAGGCATATAGTTGATATTCCGAGGATAAAATTTTGAGCATAACGCAGAAATCGGGCAAAAAGACCGTTTCTGGATGGACACTAGATAACTTTGGTATGGATATCAGCCTTTACTTGCTTGACACGCAAGCCGCATATCTTTATACTCACCTGATTTTTTAATATCAAGGGAATTCTTATCAAATCAACATGTTATTTATCCGCTTGGTGACTTCTCAAAAACTTATGGTTAAACATACCAACGGAGTCATCCGGTAATTTTTTTCAAAGCAGGCAACTGTTTGAAGCCGTTTAGGGCGGCTTACAGTGACCCGAACAGCATGAATTGTTGATTGTAGCCTGTTTGTGCTAAACAACACACTCATTTTACATTAAGGGCACGGGTCACTGTTAGGCACCCTTAACGGCAAGTTTTGGCTGTATTGAAAAAAATTGCCGGATGGCGCAGCGGGCCTACCGAAACCTATTGAGAAGTTACGCCGCTTTAAGGTTGCTTATTGATTGAGTTGTAAAGTAAAGGTGTTCCGCATAATACGGAGGTGTGAATGACCGAAGAATATTCCATTGAGGTTTGTGAAACGCTTCAGGCGGAGTTTCAAGACGCACGCTTGGATCGACCGATGCGAGTCGAGCGTTACGACGCAGGTGCTGAACTTGTATATGATGTGCGAGCGGTTGCAAGTGTGAATATAGGAAGGGTTCGCGTGGTCGTGGAGAAGTTCGTCGGTGGTGGTTTTGCCGGACAGGTGTACCAGGTCAAGGTAGTTGCGATCGATGCTCAAAATGGGCCGCTGGAGGGACTCCAGGTGGGTGGAATTTATGCGATGAAGATTCTAATCCCGCCTTCGGGTTTTTCCAACCTGTTTCGGAATACGCTTTATTGGATCGGCTTTCAGGGGCCTTTCCAGCTTCAGGTAAATCCAATAGCAGCCCGATCCGGCGCCCTCTGGCAAAAATTTATCCGGCGTGGGGCCAAGATTCGATTTGGCGATGAAAAGACGGTTGTGGATATTTATGCAACTTTTGTGGACCAAACCCTGGGAAGTTGTGGGGAGTTGAGTGAGTGGGTAGAAGG
>JAFDFH010000421.1 GCA_019309945.1 Deltaproteobacteria bacterium | reverse complement strand
ATACCCACCCCAATATTGGTAGCATAAACCAAAAAAGACAGCTTTTCAAAGTGAAGGTTTCTAATACGATACTTAACATTTTTGGAGTGACCAGGGCGACAGGTTTATAGCAGAATCATGCAATCCTGCTGATGTGTATGATTGTAATGATATAAGCTTTAAAACCGGGCTTTTTTATTTTAGGCCATCATACCAGAATACATGAGAATCGGTCAAAGTTTCCGTATACAAGATATGTTAATCTAAATTTCAAGATGAAGACTTACAGTGAAAGAATATTCCCGGCAGTAATAACCTTTGCGATTACCCTTTGGGCTAAGCGACTTGGTAAATCGTCTCAGCGTTTACCAAGTCCGCCTAGAGCCCTTTATTAGCTGGGTGGGCTATCCATTGATACTGATATTGGTAGCTTCCCTATTCGATTCACACGTGGGTGGCCTTGACTCGCTCCGCCTGTGACATCTGAGCCTTGGTGCGAGGGCGACTCTATGCCTATTTAGGTATTTTGCTGCTCGGGATGCCAAGTGCCTTAGCTACCCCCTTGCCGTAAGCCGGATCGGCTTTCATGCAGTTGCCGATGTGGCGGATCTGAATTTTCTTAGGCGCGTCGCCAATAGAACGAGCGGTGTTTCCAAAGAGTGCCGTCTTTTGCTTGGCGCTCATGAGTCGGAAGAGTAAGCCCGGTTGAGTGTAGTAATCATCGTCCTCGCGATGATCCCAGTGGTCAGCGGCTCCTTCCAAGCTAAGTGGCGGTTCGGCAAAATCCAGCTGCTCTTGCCACTCGCCGTAACTGTTGGGTTCGTAACCGAGAGTACTGCCATAATTGCCGTCTACCCGCATGGCCCCGTCACGGTGGTAGCTGTGAAATGGGCAGCGGGGGGCATTGACCGGGATAAGGTGGTGGTTCACGCCGAGCCGGTAAAGTTGTGCATCATGGTAGGAAAAAAGACGTCCCTGCAACATTTTGTCTGGTGAAAAGCCAATGCCGGGCACGATGCTGGCCGGGTTAAAGGCCGACTGTTCGACTTCGGCAAAATAGTTTTCAGGATTGCGGTTCAGTTCAAAAACACCCACTTCCATCATGGGATAATCCTTGTGGAACCATATCTTGGTGAGGTCGAAGGGGTTGTAGGTACAGGTGGCCGCATCTTTCTCCGGCATCACCTGGATAAACATGGTCCAGCGGGGGAAATCACCCTTTTCGATGCTCTCATACAGGTCGCGTTGGTGGCTTTCCCGGCACTTGCCGATAACTGTTTCGGACTCTGCATCTGTCAGATTGCGGATTCCCTGCTGCGTTTTGAAGTGAAACTTGACCCAGTACCGTTCGTTTTTTTTGTTGATAAGACTGAAGGTGTGGCTACCGAAGCCGTGCATATGGCGGTAGGAAGCTGGAATGCCTCGATCACTCATGACGATGGTTACTTGATGCAGCGCCTCCGGTAGTGAGGTCCAGAAGTCCCAGTTGTTGAGCGCGCTGCGCATGTTGGTGCGAGGGTCCCGTTTGACGGCGTGGTTGAGGTCGGGGAACTTGAGTGGATCGCGCAGGAAGAATACGGGCGTGTTGTTACCCACCATATCCCAGTTCCCTTCCTCGGTATAGAATTTGAGTGCAAAGCCCCGGATATCACGCTCGGCGTCGGCGGCACCACGCTCACCGGCCACCGTGGAAAAACGGGCGAAGACGTCAGTCTTCTTTCCCACTTTAGAAAATAGTTTGGCCTTGGTATACTTGGTGATGTTATGGGTGACGGTAAAAGTGCCGTGGGCCCCGGAGCCCTTGGCGTGCATCCGACGCTCTGGGATCACCTCCCGATCAAAGTGGCCAAGTTTCTCCAGGTACCAGACATCCTGCAGTAGCTGTGGGCCGCGTGGTCCGGCGGTCATTACGTTCTGGTTGTCGACGACGGGAGCGCCAGCGTTGGTGGTTAAGAGGTTCCTTTTTTTCGCCATCTTAGTCTTCTTTGCCATTTTAGTCCTCCTTTTTCTAAGTTAGTTGTTGATAACTATTAGACCGAAAGGTTTGTAAATATTGGAAAACAATTATCTATAGAATCATTTTTATTGATAAATAAACATTATCCATACAAATTAAAATTTTTTACCAACTATTTGCCCTTTTGGCATTCGGGACATATACCGAAAAAATCTATTCGCTGGTTGGTAATAAAATAACCGGTTTGTTTTGCTATGTCTTCAGAAATGTCTTGTACCACATCAGGCTCAGGATCAACGATGTTTCCACATACGGTACAGATAACATGAGGATGGGGGTAAGGTCTGTTCCCATCATAACGGTTGCCGGAATCAGAAAAACCCAATTCCAATACTTCATTCAACTGCTTAAGGAGCGTAACCGTCTTGTAAAGAGTTGCAAGACTGGTTGTTGGAAAATCCGCTTTTACCTGTTTAAAAATCTGTTCCACGCTAGGGTGACCGTCACTAACTGCGAGTATTTTTAGGATAGCCAAACGCTGTGGGGTAATACGGAATTTTTGCTCCCTCAGCTTGGTAAGCATTTGATCAAGACGAAGTTTAGGATCAGCCAAGAATCATCTCCTCCATTAGCCGATTGTTACCATTGGATTGTTCAATAAGCTTGAGTGAGTTTCAACATGAAGAACAATTCTTTAAAAACATTTAATATTACTTAAAATCAATGTCAAGGGAAAATTGTATAGGGGAAATTGTATAACGCCCGTAAATATTTTAACTAAAATCTTTTCAAATGTTTTTTTATGTAGTGCAAGGTCGAGCAAATGCAATAAACCCAAGTCATTGGTGAATTCTGAAAGGTTCGGAAGTAAGAGCTCCTTGCCAAATACTTAAATCTACGAAAATTCCAGTATACATCTGGTAATCGAAAGCCTTGCTTTCTTTAATACAGATATCTTGCCTTATGTCAACATTCGTAATTATTCATATATGTTATGAGTATCTCAATAGAATCAGGGGCTCTTCAACCTGATGTACATCGCAGTTACATGCAATCAGGCTTACGTGCATAGATGTTGGAGTCATCTGCAATTTTGATAGCGCACTTTCATTACCGATTAATAGAAGCAGGTATATTGATAGCCTTATGTGAGGTTCTTATCATAGCAGTGGTACATAACACGCCCAGTTCCACCCATAGACTCTGCAAGTCGTCGCGATCTGGTGTTAGATTCATTAACACCATAGTAGAATGCCTCTTTTAGTCCCCGTTCTTCGAATCTTTTGTATAGCGTGATGGCGAGTGCCTGGGCTACTCCTGTGCCTCTGTAGTCTGGCAGAACACCAATGCCGACTAAACTCGCCCTATTATAGCTCTTCGCTTTAAACATGAATTTGATAATTTGGATAGGCCCCATTTTACCTTTGAACGAGCGAAATATAGGATTCCAGTCCGGCAACCCCCAACAGAAACCCGCCAATCTCTCCCCCACCTCTGCCATGAGCAATAGCGATGGGTCAGCCACCGATTTAAACGGATCAAATAGTTCATGAAACTCTTCGCTGGTGTGTGGATGGACGTGCCACTCTTCTTTAAAAGTTTCGTTGATAAGCTTGCGATATTTATCGAGGTCAGCATCCCAATCTTTTTTGTTAATTGTAAGAATTTTGACCGCTTTATTTCTGAGTGCCCTCTGAGCCGCCATGAGATAATTCTCGGATGAAAAATCTACGATGTAACACCAGAATGGATAAGTGGGGTGGTAACCCGAATTTTGAAGGTATTCCTTGTAATATGGAGGATTCCATCCAGATGAAAACATCGGCTCCTTTTCAAATGCTGTTGTTAAAAGTCCGAATCCAATTAAAAACGAGCCGTTGTATGGAGCGATGACTCGACTTACATTTTGCTCTCGGAACCAAGCCTCAGCTTGATCAAGCATAGCTCTTACTTCAGAGGCAGCATCAGGCGCTGCGGCAAAGTAACCAATGAAGCCCAAAGCTTCATCCTTAGCATGCTGGTATCTACGGTTTATCAACGCCGCACATCTTGCCTTATCTTGAGTACCGTCGGAAGCAATGAATAGGGCGTGTTTCATGTCACTGAAGAAGGCCGACTGACCCCCGAGACGCTTGAAAATATCCGAATCTATCTCTGATACGAAAAGAGGATTCGCCCCGATGAGCTTACGTTC
>JAFDFH010000420.1 GCA_019309945.1 Deltaproteobacteria bacterium | reverse complement strand
CCAATCGAGGTCAAGCCCCTTGAAAGCTGGATACTTGCGGTCAATACGAGACCATAGCTCATCAAAGGTCTCCTGCCTTTCCTCCGGCGTGCCGGGCGCATCGCCCCAGAAGAGCCGGTTGACTTCCTGCAGATGCGCGATTTTGGCCTCGGTCATCGCTTCTCGTTCCGCCGGGTCTTCGATCATTCCATCTGGAAAGGGGTAGTCAAAGGGAACGATCATGGCCGGTATGCCGTACTTTTCGATATTCTCTTCTGCAGACAAGCCGGTTGCTGATACGATTTCAGGAGTGGCCGTCGGACTAGTGCACGCTGTCACAGCCAAGACAATGCTCAACAACAAGATTCGCTTCAGCATTATTTTGAAAGACATGGCTGTACCTCCTAGCTGTAGAAAGAGGTGGTCGACAAGACCACTATCGATAGAGCATCAATATGTTGCAAAGACCGCCCAACTATGAATATACTGCAGGAAATGTCCGCTTGAAGGCACCTCGCATCTCAACCATGGAGATACACTAAGCCCAGACTCTGACGGTTAGCCCCGTCTCCTTCTTAAACCGTGCTTTTTCAGCCACCGACTGAGGTTAGCTTCAGTGGTGCCAAACCGGCCGGCAATAAATTTCTGAGTGGAACCATTAGCCAAAAGAGCCTCGATCTCTGGGCGATGTTTGTCTAACTTGCTCTTGCCCACCCCCTTGGGTCTTCCCAGCTTCACTCCGGCGCGTTTTTTTGCCGCCAAGGCTTCCTTTGTGCGTTGGCTGATTAGATCACGTTCAATCTCAGATGCCATAGCGAAAGCCATGGCCACGATTTTGGATTGAATAGAATCATCCAATTGCCAGTTTCCTTTGACCGCATAAATATGAACACCCTGCTGGGAAGCCACAGATAATATCTCCATGCATTCCAACATGGAGCGCCCCAACCGCGACAGTTCGCTGACAAGCAGGTTGTCCCCCGTGTGCAGCTCATCTATGACATTTGCTATCGCCCGTTTTCGCCAGGATACACGTCCGGATACAGTTTCCTCAACCCATTTTACTTGTCCCAACCCTTTTTCATTTGCCAGATGCAGGATGTCGGCTTTGTTCTTCTCCAGATCTTGATCGGTCGTCGAGACGCGTAAATAGGCAATAGTTTGGGGTTGAGACATAATGATTAACTGAAAACCCAGTCTAATATAACGATAATTGTCCTAATATCAGTGATTTTCAGTTAAGAACCATTATACTAGAAACGCTCGTTTTTGCGACAAGATAATCGCGAAGAAGATTATCTAACACAAATTTTCCACACTCAAGGCGCTCGCTTTTTGTAGCAGTGTCAAATGTGTCATTAGTAAGTCGATTTCGATTGATAAAGAGAGATGGTGTATGTCGGAACCAGCAGCAGACAAAAAACAAAAGCGTTTGAAGATTTTGGAGGCAGATGAAATAGGAGCTGTTTATGGATTGCCCGTTTTCGATGATTAAGACAGGGTTTTCTATTTTGCCCTTTCACCGCCGGAAAGGGCGATCCTATCGCAGTTGCATGGCCTGAAATCATCCATCTACTACATCCTGCAACTCGGCTACTTCAAAGCTCGCCGGCAGTTCTTTGTGTTCAACCTCCAGCAGGTGGCCGCCGATGCCCAGTATGTTCAACGCATCTACTTTCCCGATTATGCGCTGGTCGATTTAGACATCACCAAAGTCACACGTCTCAAACAGCAAAGCCTTATTCTTGATCAGCTGCAATATCGTGTCTGTGGTCAGGAAGAGCGACAGCAGATGCATATGAAAGCACAGCAGATGGCGCAAATCAGCAGCCGTCCCATCTATGTTTTCCGCGAGTTAATGGCCTACCTGACCAGACAGTGCCTCATTGCCCCAGGTTACACCGTTATGCAGGAGATGATCGGTGATGTGTTGCAGCGGGAGAAAGAAAGGCTCATTGCCATAACCAAATTCCACCTGACTGATGATGCGGTTACGGCGCTCAATGACCTGTTAGCCAACCCGCGCGGTTTATATGAGATCACCCGGATCAAACGGGAACCGAAGGATTTTAGTATCAAAGAAATCAACGAGGAAATCCGGCGCGGCGAACAGATAAAACCATTGTATACCGTTGCCCAAACTGTCTTGCCTCGCCTGGATATTTCCAATGAAAGCATCAAGTATTACGCCTCGTTGATCAACTATTACTCCGTCTTTCAAATGAGCCAACTCGAGGAGAACCTGGCCCATATCTATCTGCTATGTTTTGTCCATTACCGGTATCAAAGACTGCACGACAACCTGATCAATTGTTTTATCTATCGGGTCAGGCAGCTTCTTGATGAAGCCAAAAGCGTGGCCAAGGAGCGTGTCTACGAGTACCGGTTGGAGCACAATCGCAATCTCTACAAGGCCGGACAGGTACTCAAACTTTTTGGCGATGACACGATTGCCGGCGAGACGCCATTTGCCGATGTGCGGACAAAAGCCTTTGCCATTCTGCCGGAGACCAAACTAGCCCGGGTAACTGACCACATTTTGCAGACCGCCCGGTTGGATGAACAGCTTTTTCAATGGGAGCATATTGACCAAATAGCCAATCGATTCAAGCGGCGCTTACGGCCACTCCTGCGAACGATCGATTTCTCAGCCACGGCCGCCAATAAACCCCTAATGACAGCCGTTCATTTTTTGAAAACAGCCCTGCAAAAAGAGAAGCCTCTGACGCAGTACAAATCAGATAAGCTGCCCCGGCGTTTCATCACCGAAAAAAACAGACGCTACCTTTACACCACCGACGACACTGGTGAAAACCAGCTCCTGGTCGACCGCTATGAATTTCTCATTTATCGACTGCTTCGCAACAATCTGGAATCGGGTGATGTTTTTTGTCGCCCCAGCGTCCGCTTTCGTAGCTTTGAAGATGATTTGTTGAGTGATGAACAGTGGCAGGAAAAGGATGCATTG
>JAFDFH010000419.1 GCA_019309945.1 Deltaproteobacteria bacterium | reverse complement strand
GCCGATCTTGATACCTTGAATCGGGCCGGCATACGGGAAGCTCCATCTGTCATTATTACCACTCATGATGACTCCATGAATATTTATCTCACCATCTATTGCCGTCAACTGCGATCCGATATACAGATTGTCAGCAGGGCAAATCTGGACAGAAATATTTCCAAACTACACAGCGCTGGAGCAGACCTTGTCATGTCACATGCTTCCATGGGAGCAAATACCATAATTAATCTTCTAAAACCCAATAAAACACTGATGTTTGCAGAAGGACTGAACATCTTCCGCGCATGGGTAAACTCATCCCTTGCGGGCAAATCTCTTGCTGAAAGTCAAATCCGAAAACAAACGGGCTGCAGCGTTATAGCTATTGGTAGAGAGAATGAATTGAATATCAACCCCGAACCCTCGATTCTTCTTGGGGAACATGATGAAATGGTCTTGATTGGGACAAACGATGCGGAAAAACTTTTTATGGACATCTATCAATAACCAGGAAGGAAACAGAGGGACGTATTCAACAATTCGCCTTATCGTAAGATAAGAGAAGTTTTGGATCGGGAATAAACTTGATATGATAATATCTTGGGGCGGGACTTTAGTATGTGTGACCTTTGAAGTGGCTAAAAATTGTAAATTTGCCAGCGAATGTTTCAGTAAAGCGGATTGGTATCAAAAGGAGTCAGGTGAAGTTGTCGGTGAACTGAGTTCATCCGCTAAGGGTCCGTCCGCGGAGGAAGCGCAAAATGGGGCAGGTATATGAATTTATTGTCTGTTTGGTTGGTTGGATGCGAAGCCGTATAATTTTTGATGTACCTGAATCGTTTTAAAGGCCGCTTTGTTATGCGCCCTGGAAATCAAGCGAAGGTGAAATCGGCAATGACGGACATTTTTACGAAGAGGGGCATCTCCCGCCACCGCTACAGGCGCGTGGCCCAATTCAGCCTGTTGGCGGTGGCGGCGGACGTTGGACTGCTGTGTGTAGAGTTGGCTTTCGGTCTGAATCCTCTTACGGATATAGCGCAACGTCCTTTTTTGTACCTGTATGTGTTGTTGGGCACCATAGTGACCTTCGGTGTCTTCGGGGCCATGGTCGGCTCCCGTGAAGACTTGCTGGAGGAGATGGCGCTACGCGATTCACTTACCGGGCTGTTTAACGCGCGGTATCTGCAGATGCGCCTGGGGGAAGAGCTGACAGCGGCCATAAACTTTCCGTTACCGTGTCCGCGGGCGTGGCTTGCATAATGGACCATGAGACCCACAGCAAGGAAACCATCTATCGTCTGGCCGACCAGGCGCTTTACCAGGCCAAGGAGCAGGGCCGTAACAGAGTAGTCATCGCAAGATAGAGGATATCCTATACTTAACCCGGACGAGTCGAAACCATAAATGTTTAAAATTTTCATCCCGCCTCGGCGGGACTGAGCGTTACCTTTCTTTCGTTGACCTTCCGAGGTGATGAAGGCTTTAAAGACTTTTGACAAAGCGCCCAACAGCCCGGATGCCGGTTTGACCGCCGGCAGTCCGGACCATATTTTTTTGTGCGATACGCATACGGCTATTTAAAGACCGAGAAAACGGAGGTTTTGACCTTGCCGAAAACACCCCTTTCACCTTCAAGGATCTTTTCCATTTCCCCGGGGTCGAGATGGACTGCGCCGCATCCTTCATTGACGCATATGTCGATCTTAACGTTTTTATGGTCCACTTCCACCAGGCTGTGGGTGCCACACCTGAAACAATGGTTCTTGTGGGCGTTGCTGTAAGCCTCATTAGCCTCTTTTGCCGCATCGGTCCTCAGTTTCTCAATCTTTTTCCTTTCCTGCTCACGAATGTAAAGCTCTTCTTCGCTGAATTTGATTACAATACGTTCTCCTGGCATGGCCATACCTCCCTTTTTAAGTTAAATTCTACTTATTTGTTAAATTACTAACCCGGAATGTCAATCAATCCGGTGATTTATCCATCACTGATTTCAACTCCTCACCGTCCATCTTTTCGTTTACCGGCAGCAGCCCGGCGGCCTTTTTAAGGGCGGTCTTCTTTCCCCTCAGAATCTCCAGGGCGTTGGCATACTGCTCATTTATGATTTCTCCGACCTCATTGTCAATCAACCGTAGGATAAAAATTCGCTTTTTGAGAGCGGATCAAGCAAAAAACCAAGGTTGATAAGGTTGTGTGACGGCTGGGGATGAGTAACAATATATTGTGCCGCTACTGATACGGCACCAAGCCCCAAGCGGCTCCACCCAATAAAGACCCAAATACAGAATATAGATCGTAATGTCAATCCGGCAATTCGCTTAAAATCGGCTGGGAATAGTGGATTTTGGATATAAGAAGCCTGTCTTCCCGCTTAAGATTTTTTTTAAAAGTAGGCCTCTGCAGGATAATCAGGTTCGACAATACATTTATCTGCACTTGGTGCCGTTTCGAAGACGAAATTCCATGTACTGCTATATATTTCCACCGCCGGTTAAACCTGAAAACCTGTGTTTTTAGATATCAGGCTCTCAAAATAATCAGAAAAAATAAGTCCATTTAATTTGAAATCCAACAAACCGTTAAAACCGTGTCATCGGTAAATCTTGAATGGCTGGAAAAGAGAGGAAACTCGATCGTTTTTATCGGGTCGCGTTCATAAACAGAACCGATCACGTCACCCGCAATGGCGCCAATCATTTTTTCCTCCTTATTTTATATTGAGGTCTGCTCAAATTTACTCTAAATTGACAACCCACAAGGAAATCTCGCATTGACAATTCATCCCGCGTTCGATATTCGGGTGTTCATCGTTTCCGTTGAATTGACGTTTCGATATGTTGTGGTATAAGTAAATTTGTAACCGTTCACGGCTTGAAACTTGAAATTGGAAAGTAGAAATTGGGGCGAGATGAAGCGAGTTTCCGAGTTGGATGTCTACATTCAATAGGTTCACATGAAGAAACCAAATC
>JAFDFH010000418.1 GCA_019309945.1 Deltaproteobacteria bacterium | reverse complement strand
ATTTTTCGCAGGCCTTGATCTCGAACAAAAATCCTCGTTTCTGGACGGACACTAAATAGCCTATCAAGGAATTTCCCCCGATATTTGGAACTGGGGCAAGTGGCAAATCCCCAGTGGGGATGGGGGACTGAAATCGTCCCCCGTGTTTTATCTTACCAGCAGCGGTCACCAGGGGAATGTCCACGTGGCCCTTTGCCTCTTCCATGGTATCCCCAGCCTTGCCCGGCAAGGTCAGGATTAATCTTTTTCATCTTAACCAGATGCTCAATTCGTTTTTGGTCCATTTGGGCCTCAAGGCTTGATAAATCTTTCTGAATATTGAAAGCATTTTTTTCATCCGGTTCTTTATTGGCAAGTTCACTTCTTAACTCCAGTCTTTTTTGGTAAATTTTTCGCTTCAGGTCGTCGGTTGCTTCAAAAAAGGCATTTTTTTCTTCATCGAGCTTTTTGATCTCCTCATCACTGAGATCGCCGTAAAAACTGCTTCTCCCATAGCCCTTTCTGTGACCGTAGCCCATTTCACAACCATCTCCTCCTCTTCCGTAATAGCCCATTCCCCTGCCTTGTCGACCGTAATCCTTTCCAGGATCAGCAAAGGCATAAGCCCCAAGCCCAATAAGGGTAAAAACTGCCAAAATGCTTACGATGGTACTCAAATATTTTTTTTTCATGGTTTGCCTCCTTTTTTTCTAGTTTTGTGTTTTAAGCCAAAAGCCTTTAGCGTTCGGTTTCATTCGCTGTTTTGAAAATATATCTTAGCAAGCCCTGTGCCAAAGTTGCCGACTAAAACAAAAGATAATGCAATCTATTAATTTAACAAGTTTATTTATAAATTTAGCCATCCCGCAAAGACAAATGAGAAAAATATTACTTGCACCATAAAACAAGATGGTGGATACTTATTATCCAGATTGGCGAGTTACTGTGTAACAAGTGGGTAAAAAATATCCATCCGAACCGATCCACGCATGCAAAAATTATTCATTTTTGCCTCAAGTCAACGAAATCGGTTCGGAATTTTGATGGCATTTAATTTGCTTTAGAAAGTACTTATGTTGAATAAGGCCGAAAATCGATCATTTCAGTTAAAAAAGAGTAAATTCTGGGTAGGGGTCCCGCCGTGGATACTTATCGGTGCTGTCGTGATTCTTTTTCCGATCGTTGCTTTTATGACCATCGAGAATATTAACCGCCAGAAGAAAAACAGCATTCGTCTTTTAAGGGAAAAAGGGGCTGCATTGATACGGTCTTTTGAGGCGGGTACCCGGACCGGAATGATGGGAATGCACTGGAAAAACTTCCAGCTTCAAAAACTGCTCACGGAAACTGCCCAACAACCGGATATTGTTTATCTTCTTGTAGCGGACCGGAACGGAATGATTCTCGCCCATAATAACCTGGGGCAAATTGGCAAGATATATGGACAGGACTTAGACCTTGAGGAGGCATCTGGCTTTGAATCCGCTAAATGGCGTGTAGTATCCAGAGAGGATGGGAAGAAAATATTTGAAGTATTCCGCGAATTTTCACCAACGGGCAAGCATATGGGAATGCATCGTGGCCCTAGAATGATGAACCGTCTATTTAAACCCTATTCAGGCGGCCCGGAAAATTTCCCTCAAACTCCCCGGATTATTTTTGTCGGGCTGGACATGACATCCATAGAAGAAGCTCGCCAAGCGGATATCCGACACACCGTGATTATGGCTGCGATCATGCTTTTAATAGGATTTTCCGGGATCTTTTTACTCTTTCTGGCCCAAAGTTATCGCGTAACAAGGACTTCCCTTGCCAGGATAAAGGCATTTTCCGATAATCTGGTAGAAAATATGCCCATCGGTCTGATTGCAATCGATCAAAATAAAAAGATAGCATCTATCAATCAGGTGGCAGGATCGATTCTGAGACTTACACCCGGAAAAATAATCGGCAAAGATGCCCAACGAACCCTCCCCTATCAAATATGGCAACAAATCGAAGATCTGGGTGACGAAAGCGGTATGCTGGAAAAAGAGATCGATTATTCCTCACCCGATGGAACCATTGTGCCGTTGGAATTCAGCGCCACTTGGCTGTATGATGATGAAGGATCGTTTCTCGGATATATTTTGCTTTTCAAAGATCTCAGTGAAATACGCACCCTGCGAAAGGAGATGGCCAGAAACCAACGCATGGCATCTGTGGGGCGATTGGCGGCGGGTATCGCCCACGAAGTCCGTAATCCCTTAAGTTCAATCAAAGGGTTTGCCACCTATTTTAAAGAAAGATATCATGATGTACCTGAAGATCAACAGATCTCGGCCATTATGATTCAGGAAGTAGATCGGCTAAACAAGGTAGTCGGACAGCTTCTTGAGTTCGCCCGGCCCATTTCCATTTCAAAAAACTCGACTTCTATTGAACCCCTTATCATGGACTCACTCAAGCTGATCGAAAGGCAGGCTTCAGAAAAAAATATAAGAGTAACAACCGATTTTTCATCTGGAATAGATGATGTCATCCTAGATCCGGATAGAATCAGCCAGGTCCTCTTAAACCTATATCTGAATGCCTTGGATTCCATGGAAAACAGTGGAAATCTGTCCGTTTCAGTTTCAACGAATGCGGGAAAAAAGGGAATAGAAATTAAAATCTCCGATACCGGCGTCGGAATCAGCCCAAAAGATCTTGCCCTGGTATTTGATCCGTATTTTACTACAAAGCCGACCGGGACAGGCCTTGGGTTGGCGATTGCGAATAACATCATAGAGGCCCATGACGGTGTAATAAAGTTTGAGAGCCGATTGGGGGAAGGAACGACGGTAACGATTTGTTTGCCGAATCCGGCTGAGTGCAAGGACGGATAGGATATTTAGTGCCCATCCAGAAACGGTCTTTTTGCCCGATCTCTGCGTTATGCTCAAAATTTTATCCTCGGAATATCAACTATATGCCTGCGGTAAAATTTTTCGCAGGCCTTGATCTC
>JAFDFH010000417.1 GCA_019309945.1 Deltaproteobacteria bacterium | reverse complement strand
CATAAGCCTGCGGAGAATGGGTCGATCAAGGTTTGCAAGTTCAAGGAGTGCGATATGCGTTGTGTAAGCAAAGGTAATTTCAATCAAAGGGGCAATCCCGATGGTAATAATAGCCGCCCCAATCCCCCCCAAAAACGCGAAGGCCCAGTCCCACAGGATGGTTAAACTTGAAAAGGATCCGGTATAAACATCTATTGTCGTGGCAAGTATTACATTCAGTAATCCGAGCTTAACACCAGCTATTATAATAACTTTGCGTTCTCTGCAATTCCGGACCCAGTAGGCCGCGATCATGCTGTTTAGCAGAAAATAGATGAAAATTTCAAATCCGTTTTGAAATATGACGGCCGTAAAGACAGCAATAACCATGGCTAAAGGAAGCGCGACCTCAAGGCCCATAAACAAGCATATGATCATGGCCCCTGAAGCAATTGGAATACCAAAGGATATTGATGAGGGCAAAATTGAAAAGGACGTGTTATGGGTTAGGGTTTGAGACATTGATGCGGATACCACGGCCAGCAGGGAAAAGGTTATAATCACGCTGGTAAGAAATATTAGGTTTTTATTGCTGTCGCGCTCAATTTTACCTGGATGCTTTAAATAGAGGATATAGGTTGTCATCAGGAGGCACAGAATAATCATTGCCGATCCAATGCTGCGGGGTAAGATTTGTTTATTTTTTGTCTGGATCTCAAGGGCGTTCAATTTTAACAGCTGGACCTCCGTTACCCTTTCGCCTTCGCGTAAGACCATTTCACCTTCTTTTATTTTGTAAAGAATTGGCTTGATTTCTGACGCGGCCCTTTTTTTTCGTTCTTCGGTTTCACTCCGGTTTAGGGTGATATTGGGCTGTATGACCCTTTGGGTAAAATCAACTATCAGATTCAACAAGTTATAATTTAAACCTTTCAGAGGGTCATCGCCGATAATTCTGACCATGGTTTTGGCCTGGTCCAGACCATAAAATTGCTTTAAGTTAACCGTAACGAATTCTGTTTTTGTTCCAACCGTTCTTAAGGCGATTCCATTTTCGGCTTCTTTTAAAAGGATTTCTTTGTTGGTTACCACACCGTTTTTCATTATGGTTGACAAAATTTCAACAATAAGGTTAGAAATGTCCTCCGAAAACAATTCATTTTCGAGAATCGTGTATGCACCATTATTCACGGTAATACCAATTTTGTCTTCAAAGTCCTTTTTCATTTGCCAGATTTGGTCGTGTACAGATATTTTTTCCTTTCCAGGCGGCGAAGGTAAGGCTGTTGCTTTTATTGATGGATCTTCAGCAGTATCCATGGGTTTGATTTTATTTTGTTTTTTGCTTTCAGCTTCAAAAACTGCACGGATATCCGCAAAAGCCTGTTTGAGGCCTTGGCTTAAATTTGACGCAAGGGCCGTATCATAATCGTAAACCGTCAATACGCTTTCAACCGCCCGCCGGCGGTTTGATTCGGTGGCTTCTTTGTCCTCGATTAAAAAGTCTTTAGGGGCTTTGATATTTCTTTCGACAACGTCCCCTAAAGTATACGCATGTTTTGTGACAACGAGATTCGGATAAAGGGTGACCGTGAATATTATCGTAATACCAATAAGGAGAAACCATTTGACATAATTAGCGGAAAGAAGGTGCTGATGACTTGATTCTTTAACTTTTTCCATATTCATCTTTGAATAGCGGATCACAGGTTGCTAAGTAATGTCCGTCCAGAAACGAGGATTTTTGTTCGAGATCAAGGCCTGGAGATCAAGGCCTGCGAAAAATTTTACCGCAGGCATATAGTTGATATTCCGAGGATAAAATTTTGAGCATAACGCAGAGATCGGGCAAAAAGACCGTTTCTGGATGGGCACTAAGTACAATTTTCGGGTAAGAGGTCTTATCCCTCAATTAGAATTTCATTACAAGTTATTATTTCTTGCTTATCTCAAGTTCTTCATACGCTCGGATAATATCCTGGACGAGTCGGTGACGCACCACATCTCTTTTTGAGAAAAAGACAAACTTTATTCCACCTATTCCCTGTAAGATATTTTTCGTTTCCACCAGGCCTGAAAGCCGGCCGGCCGGGAGATCGATCTGGGTAATATCGCCGGTGATGACCGCTTTTGAACTGAATCCGATACGGGTGAGAAACATCTTCATCTGTTCCGAAGTGGTATTTTGGGCCTCATCTAAAATAATAAAAGAGTCGTTTAATGTTCGGCCGCGCATAAAAGCGATCGGCGCCACCTCTATAATCCCTTGCTGGAGCAAATTGGAAACCTTTTCAAATTGCATCATATCGTGCAGCGCATCATAAAGGGGTCTTAAATAAGGGTCAATCTTTTCCGCAAGGTCCCCAGGTAAAAATCCAAGGGCCTCACCCGCTTCAACGGCCGGTCGGGTGAGAATGATGCGATTAACCAGATTTTTTGAAAGTGCCGCTACCGCCATCGCCATTGCCAGATAGGTTTTGCCTGTTCCGGCGGGCCCAATTCCAAAAACGATATCGAAGTTTCGGATGGCGTCGATATACTCTTTTTGGGCACGACTTTTGGGAGTTATAGAACGTTTTTTGGACGTAATATAGACCGTATCAAGAAAAATTCTTTTCAACTCAACACGATCATCCTCGCTTAACAGTCGAATGGCATAATCGACATCATTGGGGTAAATCGGATATTGTTCTTCTAATAAACCATAAAGCTGCTGCAGTATTTTTTGGGCCAGACTTGATGCAACCGGATCTCCTTCAATAAATACCGTATTGCCTCTTGTATGTATTGAAAGGTCTACGGCATCTGCGATTTTTTTTAGGTTGCTGTTATGTTCTCCGAAAAGCTGCCTAGTGAGCTCGATATCCGGGAAAGTTAGCTGGGTCTGTTTTTCGTTGCAGTTTGCATTCATTGATTAAACCAATCTAAATAAATATCACCAAATTCAAAATTCATATATCACAATCTAACTAAGGATTGCAAATTAGGGCTTGCCTGCTTCCAAACCCGAACAATCCGATATGAAAAACACCTTGACTCCAAATGCCTGCTTTGTTAGTTCAAGTCCTTGATAGCAAGGTTAACCTGTCGTTATGAAAGGGTGAAATGAATCCTTTAGATATCTTGATTATAGTAATTGTTGGATTTTGTCTGATACGGGGTATTTTCAGAGGGCTTATCAAGGAGCTGTCTTCCTTAATTGGTGTGCTCGCCGGGTTTTATGGTGCTTATACGTATTATCCGATCGTGGCAAAACTTTTGTCGAGGTGGATATCGAACACCGGATATCTTAATATCTTAAGTTTCCTGATCATTTTTTGTGGCCTATTTCTTATCATCAGCATGCTGGGCGTAATCATCAAATACTTACTGAATATCACTTTTTTGGGCTGGGTCGATCGGATTTGTGGTGCTGGATTCGGTATCATGAAAGGGGTGTTGATTATTTCCGTTTTACTGATGATTTTTACGGCATTTCTTCCAAAAAGGACGCCCTTGATTAAAAATTCTCTCCTTGCTCCCCATGTGACATTGATATCCGAAAAGATGGTCAAAGTTGTCCCGAAAGATATGAAACGCGAATTTACAGTTAAAATAAATGAACTTAAAAAGATCTGGGAAATTCGTTGATTCATCTCCATTATGAGACCTTTGAAAAATGAGCATTTTTCAAAGGTCTCAATGCAGGGACTGGTTCGTCGTTTTAAATAAAGGGTGCGAAACTTGAGCAATAATAATGCGTCGATGCTTTTTCGAGAGTTTGATAGGCTCATTAAACTGATTGAGACGTTAAGGGGGGAAAACGGATGCCCCTGGGACCGGAAGCAGACCCCCCGGACCATGGCGGCTTATCTCCTAGAAGAAACATACGAACTGGTCGAAGCCATTGAAACGGGTACCCCCGATGACGTTTGTGAAGAGCTGGGAGACGTTTTATTTCAAATTTTATTCATATCCAGTTTGTTCCAGGAAATGAGGAATTTTGATATTGGTGATGTTGCTCGACGAAATACCCAAAAGATGATTCGCCGACATCCTCATGTTTTCGGTAAGGACAGAGTTGAAAATGTTGAAGATGTGAAAAATCGCTGGCAGAAAATTAAAATGAAAGAGAAAAACCATAAAGGAAACCTATCGATTCTTGACAAAGTTTGCCCCAAGCTACCTGCGTTGATGCGTGCCCAGAGGATTTCCGAGCGTGCTGCCAGTATAGGATTTGATCGGGATGATATGTCGGGTGTTATTCAAAAGATGGAAGAGGCATGGACGGAATTCAAACACGCAATCACCGGGAATAGCCAAATGCCTGCAACCCAGAAATTGGGTGACGTTCTTTTTAGACTTTTAAATGTAGCCCGTCTTGCAAGTGTTCATCCTGAAACGGCGCTGATAGGTGCCATAAAAGAGTTCGAAAAGCGCTTTGAATTTATGGAGCGGATTATTTCACAACGTGTCGGAGATATTGAAAATGTTCCCCTGGATAAAATGGAAAAATTATGGGAAGACGCAAAAAAGGCCCTTTAGAATTGTCATCCTATGGTTCACTCAGAAATTAATTCGTGCCCATCCAGAAACGGTCTTTTTGCCCGATCTCTGCGTTATACTCAAAATTTTATCCTCGGAATATCAACTATATGCCTGCGGTAAAATTTTGCGTATGCCTTGATCTCGAACAAAAATCCTTGTTTCTGGACGGATACTAATTCACAATTTTTAAGCGTTGAGGCGCCCGG
>JAFDFH010000416.1 GCA_019309945.1 Deltaproteobacteria bacterium | reverse complement strand
GCGGGAACTGCGCCCAAATCATGAGGCCGAGCAGGATCGATACGATCCCTCCGAACAGCATCCAGCCCCATCCAGGCTCCGGTCGAAGTCGGGACCCCCCGACGGTCTCGAAGATGCCGTCGATGATGAAGTACGCCGCCAGCACGATCGTCAAGAAGCCGGTCGCAAACAGCGGATTGGCCACCAGGGCGAGACCGCAAAGCAGAGTCAGGCCGCCGATGGCGAACATCAGCAGCCCCTTGCCGAGGCTGCCCGCTTGGAAGGCCCAGATCATCCGGACGATACCACCTGCCACGACGAACACGCCCACGATGAGTACGACCGAGATTCCGGTCAGCCCGGGCGTCAGCATGGCGAGTAGCCCGAGCATGATGGCGATGACGCCGAAGATAGTTGTATTCCTGCCGCCGGCTTTGGCGGCCTCTGCAAACTCATTCATAACTTCCTCCTTTGTTTTCAGGTTTCAGGAATCAGATCACTTTTTGTATTTTCTGAAACCTCTATCCCTCCTGAAACCTGAAACCCGACACCTCCTACCTTCCACCTTCCACCTTCTACCTTCAGCCTTCTTAATCCATTGCTTAATACAACACGGCCGCTCGACGCACTGTCCTGCGTCTGGTTCGCCGGCGCACACCGGCAACGGACACCGGCGTCAGCGGCCTTCCGATGGAATCGATAAACAATGACACCGGGCCGGAGGGAATCGGTACATCCTGTTCCAGCGTATCGATGTCGTACACCAGGGCGCCTCCCGCCAGGAAGTGATTTTTAAGCTTCACCACGACATCCACGATCTCATCTTCAGCGAAGATCGATAAGGTGGCATTGGGCGGATCCGTGTGAAAGCTTTCCGGGCCGGTGCCTTTTTGCCATTCGAGCACGAAGTCTTGGGTGTGCATGTGACCGGCGATACGCCTGGGTCGGTCGGAGAAAAAGATGGTTGTGGGGCTGACCCCTATCAAGGTAAGGCGGCCATCCTTCATGACCACGTCTTTCGCGTTCTGGACAAACAACATTTGCACATCTTTCAAGTCCTGCGGGTTGTCATCCGCAGCCTACACGAAGGAAACGTTAAACGCTTCCCCCCAGCAATGCCGCACCTGCGAATGCAACGCCGGTCTTCAAAAAATCGCGCCTGTCGGTTTTCGAATGGTATGCTTTTGTTGCGTTGGTATTCTTTTCTTTCATAAACTCTCCTTTAGGTTTTCAGGTTCAGGGCTTTCCGTTATATATGGCCACGGATTCGTAGTATTCGATCCTTAGTTGATCTCTGACCCTTATCTGGTCAAATTTTCTCAGCCCTGCCCACGAAACAGCCAACCAAACATGAGCATGCCCATCGCTGCCACCCAGCTTCCGGCCACAATCACAACGGCCGTGAACGACTTTTGGGAGAGATTCAGGTCAGCTGCAACAAGCACACTCAGAATAAGAAACGATATGGCCGCAACCGGCAATGTCGGCAGGCCTTCAATAGTTACACCCCAAAGCCCGCCAACGAACCAGGCCAGGGGCAGGACAAACAAAGCGCTTCTCCCCGGTGCGGCTCCACGCAGGCCGGCAAAAAGTGCGATTGCCAGGGCCGGAATTAAATCTTCCGGTGTCAGGACCAGATGGCCGATACCGTCATAGACCGTTCCCAGCCCGGTTGTCACGAGGTGGGCTGAAACGTTTGCCGACCAGAGCAGTAAGCTGAAAGCTGCGATCAAACCCTTAGAAAGACTTGTCAAAGATACGTCACAGTTGACTATCATCCAGTCAGGTTTAAGCAATTTATTACTCCCTTTAAAGGCTGAAAATACCAAATTTCAATACCCAAATTACAAATAAACCCCAAAACCCAAATTACAAATAAATCACAATATCCAATGGCCAAAACTAATTTGCTATTTCCTTTTTATTATTTGAATTCCGTTATTTTGATTTTTCCAGAATCGATGAAATAATCTTTTTTAATTCATTTGCCTCTTGCATCAAACGTTGGGCATCATCAGCATTATCAAGACTATTCGTCTCATTAATTAACCTGATCCAATAAGCACTTTCCTTTGCTTCCTTGCGACTTATTCTGATTCTCATCAAAAAGTCTTTCTTGCCTAATGCTTCGTTAGCTTCTACGTAGTTTGCATCCACCGACCCAGAAGCTCTTGTCAATTGCTTGCCATCTTCAATATTTGCAATCTTATTCGGCAAAGATTTAATGAAAATACTGACGGCCTTAGCAAATTGAAATGTTCTTTTTTCAAGATCATAAACAGGTTTAGAATTTTGAAATTTACTCGAGTAATGAATTGCTTCAATCTGACTGGATTATTATCAACTTTGATGTTTCCCTGGCGGGCCTACCGGAATATATTGAGAAGTTACAATTCCGAGACGTTAAATTAACCGCAGATCACCCTGTTAAATCCAGTTTGCTGAATCTCTCATTAAGAAGATCAATGTATTGAGTCTTCATGGAATCAGATAAAAAGCATTTTTGAATAAGATCAGTCCATTTGGAAAATACATTTACGATGCGACTCACCGTTTGGTCTATAGATTTTTGGGTTAACTCAAGGCGCTCTTTTGCGAAATACACGAAAAAGTCATCTTTCCTCAGCTTATTTTTCTTACCGCCGAGTGGAAGTGCGATCTCTTCCTGGGAATTTAAAATAATCGTTGAGTTTAAAAGATCATAAGCCGGGGATAGTTCGACTTTCAAATCGCGCCGGATAACAGAAAAATTCTTTAAATGCATATCTTCATTTCCGACGAGGTAATTAAAAAGTGTTAGATTGAATAGTTTTAATTTCTCAATCGACGGAAATGTGCAGAACTGTTCGATAAGGGATATAATCTGCTCCATGGACGAATCATATTTGGTTTCTCGATCTTTTCCAGAAAGCTGAGCGAAATCTTCGACCGGTATTTTTTTATTTCTGCCCACTCGATCAAAGCGTCGGATGAAATAGGTCATGGTGTCATCT
>JAFDFH010000081.1 GCA_019309945.1 Deltaproteobacteria bacterium | reverse complement strand
AACATTATTTAAGGTGTAACCCGGTTGAAGGATTTCTATCAATTCTTTTTTCTTCTGCGAAATTATCACGGTGACCTCTTTCCCCGAATGAAAACTTATATCCAGTTCAATCAGCTTTCCTTTCATTGATCCCTCTTCCAGTGTGATTCCGATGGAACTGATATCCTCCAGATCTCCTTCCTCTAAGCCACGATCTTCGAATTCAGGAATTTCAATCTCGGGGGTTTCAGTTATAAGCTCCTCAACCTCCTCGAGTTCAATTTTATTAGCCTCTATTTCCAAATCCTCGATCTCAGGGCCCTCAGTTTCTTTGGGCGCTTTTAAGGATGGGAGAGTTTGGTCGATCCCCTTTTTATCAAATAGGCTTTGAGTGAAAATGCGCAGATTATCCACCTGATCTGTTGTAAACAAACCGCTGGAAAGCCATTCCTGATACTGGTTGACCGCGTTATCAACTGAATCGAGCGATAGGTGGCACCGCATTATATTTTTGGCGGCGACAATCCGGTGAGACTCTATCTTTGTTAATGCGTCAAATTCTTTTAATGCTGCACGAAATTGACCGAACTTGGCCAAAGCGATTGCGCCCTCAAGAGAGAGTTCATCTTTATCAGCGGCAAAAGCAAATTTATTTTTGATGAGTTTCTGGACTGCCTCGGGAACTTCAGGTGATTGGTCGGCCTGTTCGACTTTTTCCATTGCCTCTTTCAGTTTGTCGAGTTTTTTAGCAATAATGTCAAGCAGTTTTTCGCGACCTTTCAACTGTTCATTCTCTTTGATCAGCGTTTCCGCATTTTTATATTTTACCTTTGACTCGTCATATAGCCCCTGGCGGAAGTAAAGTTCCGCCTCCTGCACTAATGCTTTAATCTTTTGTACAATATTCATATGCAACCTCTTGGCTTTATGAGGAAACGGCAACGTGGGCCACCATCGCCCCATCGGTAGTGCATTTTTGCGACCCTGATGGGCACGCCAAACAGATATCTTTATTTTTTAGTGTCCGTCCAGAAACGAGGATTTTTGTTTGAGATCAAGGCCTGCGAAAAATTTTACCGCAGTCATATAGTTGATATTCCGAGGATAAAATTTTGAGCATAACGCAGAAATCGGGCAAAAAGACCGTTTCTGGATGGACACTAGCTAATATCCTATTTTTGTATAAGATGTCAACGCTTGAGAATAAAATAGAATCGTATAAATATATTGACATTAACGGGAAGTATGCTAACAATTTTTTTTTAAATCTATTGGATTTGTTTGAGCATATATAAAAGAATTTGGTGTTGTCGGATTTCTCAAGAATTTAAGGAGAATGCTATGTATCAGAAAGTGACCGTCGTCGGTGCCGGTAATGTTGGAGCTACTACAGCCCAGCGACTGGCCGAGAAAGAGTTGTGTGATGTGGTCTTAATCGATGTCGTTGAAGGGATACCCCAAGGGAAGGCCTTGGATCTTGCCGAGGCTGCTCCGATTGAGAAGCATGATTCTCATCTTACCGGCTCAAACGGATATGAAGAATCAGAAGGATCTAATATTATTATCATTACGGCAGGGATACCCAGAAAACCAGGAATGAGCCGTGATGATCTCATCAGTACCAATGCCGCAATTGTAAAAAGTGTTACCCAGGAGGTGGTAAAGTGGTCCCCCGATGCCGTCTTAATTATTGTGAGCAATCCGCTGGATGCCATGTGTCACGTCGCCTATGAAACCAGCGGCTTTCCAAAGAACAGGGTGATGGGTATGGCCGGGATACTGGACTCCGCCCGTTTTAGAGCCTTTATATCAATGGAACTCAATGTTTCCGTAGAAAATACCCATGCCTTTGTTTTAGGCGGACATGGGGACACAATGGTACCACTGCCGCGGTTTTCCACTGTGGCCGGAATACCGATTACGGAATTGCTTTCAAAAAAACAGGTTGACGCACTTGTTGAAAGAACGCGAAAGGGCGGAGCAGAAATCGTCAGCCTTTTGAAAACAGGCAGTGCGTATTATGCACCAGCATCTGCTGCTGTGGAGATGGCCGAATCCATATTAAAGGACAAGAAAAAAATTCTACCCTGTGCAGCGTACCTTGAAGGTGAGTATGGAATAAATGGCCTTTTTATCGGTGTCCCAGTGAAATTGGGCCTGGAGGGAATAGAAGAAGTCATTCAGGTCACGCTTTTGGACGAAGAGCAGGCGGCCCTGAATAAATCGGCTGATGCCGTTAAGGAGTTGGTGGAATCGCTTAAAAAACTGGCCTAGTTTGGCCCTAGCCCGTAAGTTTTGATTTTACCGCTTCTGCTGCTTTACGATTCATTCCGGGCAGCGCAGTCAGTTCATCAAGTGTTGCTGCTCGGATTTTTTTTATGCTTCCGAAATGCTTGAGGAGTGCCTTTTTTCGCTTTACACCGATCCCGGGAACCGAATCAAGGACGGATCTCATCGCGGTTTTGGTTCTGCGCATACGGTGAAAGGAGATTGCAAAGCGATGGGCTTCATCCCTTATCCTCTCAAAAAAAAGCCGAAGGTCCTGTTCTCTTCCGAAGCTGATGGGGTTTGCCCTGCCGGGCTTGTAAATCTTGTCTTCGACTTCCCCCTTTTTTTCATCTCTTTTGGCAATCCCGATAATTTCAAATTCATTTTCCAGGTGAAGGCCCCTTAATACGGATACGGCGATGTTCAGTTGCCCCTTGCCGCCGTCCACCATCAGAAGATCAGGATACGGTTTTGATTCTTCTCCTTTGCCGTAACGCCTTCCGATAATTTCTGCCAGATAGGCATAATCGTTTTGCACTGAAACGGTTTTGATTTTATATCGACGGTAAGAAGACTTTTTTGCTTTTCCATTTTCAAAAACAACCATGCTTGACACGGGTGCAGTTGCCGAAATATTCGAGTTGTCAAAGCACTCAATACGTTTCGGGATGCTGCCCATTTTCAATCGTTTTTGAAGTCGGGTCAGCAAATCCTCCTCAGCCACAGCCGAAGCGATTAAATTTTTCAATTCGTTTTGTGCATTCTGAACGGCAATTTTTAAAAGATTCGCCTTTACACCCCTCCGGGACCACAGGATACGTATGCTTTTCGCTTTAACGCGTTTCAAATATGCTTCAAGCAGGACCGTATCTTCAAGATCGATGGGAACCAGGATTTCTTGGGGAACAACATGGGCCTTTTCGTAATACTGCCGGATAAAAGCCCCGATCATTTCCCCGTCCGTCGACATCGTCTCCTTAAAACTGAAATGTCGGGTTCCCAGCAGGAAACCACCACGAACAGAAAGTAGTGTGATCAGAGAAAGTTCCGGTGATCTTGCAAACGCAAGGATATCCCGATCTTTGAAATCAGTGGTAACCGCAACCTGTTTTTCAAGGGTCTTTTCAAGAAAAAAGATCTTGTCCCTGAGTATGGCAGCCCTCTCATAATCCTGGACCTTAGCAGCTGACACCATCTCGGCTTTTATTTTTTGAATAAGCTCGGGCGTCCTTCCCTTTAAAAACAGGATAACCTCCTTCACGACTTCATTATATATCTGTTCGTCCACTTTCAAACAACAAGGTGCGAGGCATGCCCCCATCTGATAGTTAAGACATGGGCGAGATCTATTCTTGAACGCTCTTGTTTTGCACTTGCGAAGTTTGAAGGTCTTTTGGATGATCTTGAGCGTCTCGCGAACCGCCCGGGCAGAGGCAAAAGGACCAAAATATAGGGCCCCGTTTTTTACTATTTTTCGAACAATGACAAGATTGGGATACGGACTGGTGATGTCCAGGCGCAAGGAGGGATACCGCTTATCATCTTTTAAATCAATGTTATACCTAGGTTTGTAACGTTTGATCAGGCTTGACTCGAGAATTAGAGCTTCTTTTTCAGTTCCGGTTAATATGGTTTCATAGGTTGAAATTTTATTTACCAGAACGCCGGTTTTCGTATCCAATTGCCCCGGCCTTGTAAAATAGGCGGCCAGCCGCTTTTTCAGGTTTTTGGCTTTACCGACGTAAATGACTTCCCCTCCGGCATCTTTCATGAGATAGACGCCGGGTTTAGGCGGAACCCCGGACAATTTTTCAATTAAATTTTCATCAGACACCGAAGATCGTTGCAAAGGGACTGTAGGTTTGTTGCCGGGATAAGCGTTCATGTTTTTTAAATCTCAAATATCATCTTTTGTTGCAAAGCCTTAATCTGGTCGCGGATCTCTGCGGCCTTTTCAAATGACAGTTCTTTGGCCGCCTGATTCATTTCTTTTTCCAGTTCTCGGATGATATCATCCATATGATCAAAGTCCCCATAATCGGCAACCGTTTCCGACACCTTGTCCACTGTCAAATGACCCGTTTCATACACGGATTCAAAAATTGAGGTAATTTCTTTTTTAATGCTAGCCGGCGTAATTTTGTGCTTTTTGTTGTAAGATTCCTGAATTTTCCTGCGCCGGTTTGTTTCATCGATGGCCCGTTTCATCGACGCTGTTAAAAAATCAGCATACATGACGACCCTGCCCCGAACGTTTCTGGACGCACGGCCACAAATCTGGATTAGGGATCGGGCTGAACGCAGGAAACCTTCTTTGTCCGCATCGAGAATGGCGACCAGCGCAACCTCTGGAATGTCGAGTCCTTCTCGAAGGAGATTGATGCCGATGAGGACATCAAACTTCCCCATTCTGAGATCGCGGATGATATCCATTCTTTCCAATGTCCCGATATCTGAATGCAGATAGCGGGCCCTGATGCCCAAATCCGTATAGTATTCATTGAGGTCTTCGGCCATCCGCTTGGTTAATGTAGTTACCAGAACCCTTGCATTCTGTTCGATGATTGACAAAATTTCTTCATAAAGATCGTCTACCTGATTTTTTGCATTTCTAACAACGATCTGGGGATCAATGAGGCCGGTCGGCCTCACAATCTGCTCGACAAGGGCGTTTTTTCCCATATCCAGTTCGTAATCAGCAGGTGTTGCCGATACATAGATGACCTGTGAAATTTTAGAGGTAAATTCGTCGAACCGGAGCGGGCGGTTATCCAGCGCCGACGGAAGGCGGAATCCGTATTCCACCAGTGTTTCCTTGCGAGATCGGTCGCCTTTATACATGCCATGTAGCTGAGGAACGGCAATATGGCTTTCATCAACAAAAATTAAAAAATCCTCCGGAAAATAATCCAGCAAAGTCGGCGGGGGCTTTCCAGGCGCTCTTCCAGTCAAATGGCGGGCATAGTTCTCAATGCCATTACAGTAACCGAGTTCATGAATCATCTCCAGATCAAAATCAGTTCGTTCCTCAATTCGCTGGGCTTCAATCAGTTTGTTTGCATTCCTGAAATTTTGGATCCTTTTTTTTAATTCCACCGTTATTGTCTCAAACGCTCTTTGCAAAGTACTTTTGTGGGTGACATAATGGCTGGCCGGGAAAATGGTGACCTGCTTCAAGCGTTGATTGACTGTTCCTCTAAGGGGATCGATCTCTGAAATTCCCTCAATCTCATCACCAAAAAATTCGATCCGGATCGCCTTGTTTTCTTCATAGGCCGGAAAAATTTCTACCCGGTCACCCCTTACCCTGAATACACCCCTGTGGAAATCAAAATCGTTGCGTTCGTAATGCATGGCAATAAAGTCCATCAGCAACCGGTCGCGTACAAGTTCTTTATCTTTCTCAAGATCGATTCGCATACCCAGATAATCTTCAGGCGAACCCAAACCAAATATACAGGATACACTCGCCACGACAATTACATCAGGGCGTGACAGCACGGACCGTGTTGCCGAATGGCGAAGTTTGTCGATCATTTCGTTTATGGAGGAGTCCTTTTGGATGTAAGTGTCACTGGCCGGAAGATACGCTTCCGGCTGGTAGTAATCGTAATAACTTACAAAATATTCGACGGCATTTTCAGGAAAAAGCAGCTTGAATTCACTGTAAAGCTGTGCGGCCAGAGTTTTATTCGGTGCGAGGACCAGGGTTGGTTTTTGTACCTTCGAAATCACATGGGCCATTGTGAATGTTTTTCCGGATCCTGTGACTCCTAAAAGCACATTGTGCTTCTGTCCGGATAAAATATTTTTGCTCAGAGATTTGATGGCATGGGGTTGATCACCTGTGGGTTTGAAATCTGATAATAACTTAAAGGAATACATTATAGGTTATATTATAACTAACTATTTTAATATATAATCGGATCAATATTTCATTTTCCAGACCGTTCCCTCCGGCCGGTCTTCAAGAATGATATTCATCTCCTCAAGCTGTTTCCGGATTTGATCCGCCCTTGACCAGTCCTTGGCCTTTCTGGCCGCCTCCCGATCGTTTACCATTTTTTCAATCACATCCGGATCAATCGATTCTTTTTCGAGGGCCTGAGCTCTTTTTTTATCAAAATAGGCTTCAGGGGATTCGGTCAGTATCCCGAGGATACTCCCGATTCTTGAAATATCAGACCGGCCCGTTTGAATGGTCCTTTCGTCATCCGGAGAGCATGCGCCTTTTAGATCATCCAGCCGACGGTTCAGGTAACGAACCCCATCGAACAGAGCACCGATCCCACGGGCCGTGTTGAAATCATCGTCCATTGCCTCGCAAAATTGTTTCCAGATACCACCGTTCTTCTGTTCTGGAAGCCCCGTCCGGTTGCCAATCTTTTCATCAATCCGAAGAAGCAGTCCATAAAGCTTGTCAAGATTCGTACCGGCTTCAGCGATTGTTTTATCTGTAAAATCAATGGGACTGCGGTAATGGTTGGAAAGCAGAAAGAGGCGCACCGCTTCCGGGTGATACAATTTTACCACATCCTTGATCACTATAAAATTGCCCAGGGATTTTGACATTTTTTCATGATTGATATTTACAAATCCGTTGTGAATCCAATATCTTGCAAGTGTTTTTCCAAATACGCCTTCGGACTGGGCAATTTCGTTTTCATGATGGGGAAAAATCAGATCCTTGCCGCCGCCATGAATGTCAATTGTCTTCCCCAGATATTCAAAACTCATTGCTGAACATTCAATATGCCAGCCGGGTCGGCCTCTGCCCCATGGGCTGTCCCATGAAGGTTCACCAGGTTTTGCCGCTTTCCAAAGGGCAAAATCAAAGGGGTTTTGTTTGCGTTCATTTACAGCCACCCGGGCACCGGCCATCATATCCTCCAGTTTACGCCCTGAAAGTTTTCCATAGTCTTTAAATTTTTCGACCGCGTAATACACATCCCCGTCAATCTGGTAGGCAATGCCCTTTTCAAGCAGCTTGGTGACAATCTTGATGATATCTTCGATATGTTCCGTTACACGGGGTTCTTTATCGGCCCGTTTAACATTGAGCACATCCATGTCCTCATAGAATTCTTTAATATATCTTTCCGCAACCACCTCGGATTCTACACCGAGCTCATTGGCACGCTTAATGATCTTGTCATCTACGTCCGTAAAATTTCTGACGTAGGTCACGTCAAGCCCTGTTGCTCTCAAATAGCGCACAATTATGTCAAACACCACCACGGATCTGGCATGTCCGATATGACAGGCGTCGTAGACTGTGGGACCACAGACATACATCCGCACCTTGCCGGGTTCCAGGGGTTCAAACCTTTCTTTTTTCCTCGTTAATGTATTGTAAACACGTAATGTCATATTATTTTCCCTGTCTGAATAATAGCACAACACACATGGCCCCGATCCCCTCCCCTTTTCCGATCACTCCAAGACCTTCCGCAGTTGTTGCCTTAATATTAATTCTGTCGGGTTCTAAATCAAGGGCGTGCCCGATGTTTTTTCCCATGGTTTCTCGGTAGGGATTGAGTTTCGGAGCTTCGGCAAAGATAGTTGAATCAATATTTTGAATTCCAAGACCCTTTTTTCTAATCATTTCATTGGTCCGGACCAAAAGCTTCATGCTGGAAATATCTTTGAATTCGGGATCTGTATCCGGGAAGTGGACGCCGATATCGCCCAGCCCGGCTGCACCCAGTAAAGCGTCACACACTGCGTGGATAAGGACATCTGCATCTGAATGTCCGAGCAAACCTTTTTCAAAGGGAATTATCATCCCTCCGAGAACCAATTTCCGCCCCGGCACTAACCGGTGGATATCATATCCCATTCCTACATACATCGTAATATCCCCTTTATTTAAACATAAAAAAACTGATCCTCTGGGCCAGGTCAGAGGCAGTTGGCTATGCCGTGAAAAGGGCCGACAAGAATACAGAATTCAGAATAAGGTATTCGCCTTCGGCTCAACCGGAAAATATAAAGTGTGTAGGCGCGAAGCAACATCATTATTATTCTGACTCCTGACTTCTGGCTCCTGAATTCTGTGTTTCAACGCCCGCTTTGTATTCGAAAAACCCTTCGACTTTCACCTTCCACCTTGTTTTTGTTTATAGATCCGTAATTTAATAACATTGACGTAAAATAATACCACAAAAGATACCTCCCGTACAGGGCTAAGTCATTTAAACGGAAACACCTATGCAATTCTGTAACCGTTCACGGCTTGAAACTTGAAATTGGAAAGTAGAAATTGGGGCGAGATGAAGCGAGTTTCCGAGTTGGATGTCTACATTCAATAGGTTCACATGAAGAAACCAA
>JAFDFH010000080.1 GCA_019309945.1 Deltaproteobacteria bacterium | reverse complement strand
GAAAACTCATCAGAAGAAAAGTTTTATCTGAGTCAAACGCGACAGAATACAAAGCAATAGTTGACAAACTCGGCCCCAAATTGAATGCTTTCATCAACAGTACAAAAGCATGAAACCCAAATTTCCAATTTCTAATTTCAACGTTCTGTGAACGGTTACGGCTGATCCGGGTTAGATTTTGAATCAAGAAAACATCCATACCAGAACGATAATCATCGAGGGGCTGGCGGCCGGATGGCCGATTTGTCTTGGATATCTGCCCATCGGTCTTGCTTTTGGTGTGCTTGCCCAGAAAGCGGGTTTAAACCCTGTTGAAATTGGCCTGATGTCGCTTATTGTTTTTGCGGGCAGCTCCCAGTTCATTGCTGTATCCATGCTGTCTATGGGTGCTGCGACCATTTCGATTGTAATCGCAACTTTTATGGTCAATTTAAGGCATTTGCTGATGAGTTCCGCTCTGGCGGTTTACCTGGGTCAGCCCGGACGTAGAATCTTAGCCCTGTTTGCCTATGGTGTTACGGATGAAAGTTTTGCCGTGAATCTCGCAAAATTTAATGGAGGAGATTGGGATTTAAAGCGAGCCCTTGTTTTAAATCATTCCGCCAACATTACCTGGATTGCAAGCACGGTAATCGGTGGATTTACAGGCCAGTTCATACCCGAACGGGCATTGGGCATCGACTATGCACTCATTGCCATGTTTATCTGTCTTCTGGTTTTTCAGCTTAAGGGACGTAAATATGTAATAACCGCAATAGTTGCCGGTATATCGGCGGTTATTTTGTCGTTGATTGTTCCGGGGAATTCATACATTGTGATGGCATCAATTCTTGCGGCGACAGTAGGCGTGGTATTTACAAAAAGGTCAAACTTAAGCAGGTCGAAATGATTAAAGGGGAATACATCCTGCTTGTTTTTGGAATGGGCCTTGTCACCTATCTGCCACGGTGGATTCCGCTCTTTTTTCTTTCAAGGCGTAACCTGTCCGGATTTTTTGTGGAATGGCTGGATTTGGTTCCGGCCGCGACGCCTGCTGTTTCTTCAGCCCGAGCTATGGGTTGCTATTCCAACCTTCCTTTTTGCCCTCAGAACAAAATCATTAGGCGGTACCGTCATTGTGGGCATGATGCTTTTCTGGATGGCTGGAAAGATTATGTAAGGATTTTAGATTTGACTAAGTTCAGACCTCGTTAAGTAGTCAAATAGTCGAGTGGTTAAGTGGTTATTATCGTAACTTCTCAATATGTTCCGGTAGGCCCGCTGCGCCATCCGCTAATTTTTTTCAATACGACCAAAACTTGCAGTTAAGGGCGCCTAACAGTGATCCGTGCACGTGATATAAAATGAGTGTGTTGCTTAGCACAAAATGGTTACAATCAACAATTTATTCTGTTCGGGTCACTGTAAGTCGCCCTAAACTGCTTCAAACAGTTGCCCGCTTTGAAAAAAATTACCGGATGACTCCGCTGGTAGGTTTAACCATAAGTTTTTGAGAAGTTACGTTATTATCATAACAATATATTGATTTTGCACGAAAATCGGACGTTTATTGTTTTAAGAGTTATGACATGTTGAATTGTCTTCATATATTTTCCCACTCAACCATTTTTTCTACTTAACTATTCAACGAGGCCTGAACTTGAACAAAAATGATCATTTTTCAAAGGTCTCTATGTGGTCGTTTATTCGGGTTGTGGGTCACTCACTACAATCCGCCTGGGGTCCGACACATTGTTCAGTCTGAAGAAATGGTCCGTTTGAAACATCAGGGTGTTGAGCACATGGTCCAGTTGCTGTCTTAATTGATCACATTCCTCACGCGTCGCATCCCTGGGAACCCGGATAAATTTATTTGCGTATAAAAAAACAATGCGAGAAAAAGGTTTCGGGATGATGGTTCGGTCCCAACTACCCAGTCGCCAGCAACGCTCGGCACCCCATATCACAGGGATGATGGGAAGCCCCGTCCGTTTGGCCAGCATAATAATGCCGATTTTCGACACGCATCGCGGTCCCTGGGGAGCATCCACCACCAATCCACCGCGGTATCCTTTATCAAAATAAGCTTCCATCTCCCGGAGGGCCAGACGCCCGTGTCGGGTTGAGGACCCCCTTACCGGGATCCATCCGAAGCGTTTGGTCGCCTGGGCGGCAATCTCACCGTCATCACTGGCACTGGCCATGACGATAAAATTCAAGAAGCGGTAAAAATAAACAAAAAACATCACCCCTCGGTGCCAGGACGCATAGAGAAGGCCTTTGTCGGGATTTTCCCTTAGGTATTGCTTTTCAATAGCTTGTCCGTAAGCCGTTATCCGGCAGGTGCTGAACAGCAGTGTTGCAATGACACGGGAGATCCATCCGAACAGATAGTAAGCGGCATATTTTAAAGGTTTCACGGGTTAGCCTCGCTTCTCGGGTGCCAATTTTCGAGACGCTAAATTTTGTTTTTCCCTTTTTCTTTGGGACTTTGTCAGCGGACGCTGCCTGAGAAGCACATACGTGGCACCCGCACCCCCGTCGCAAAGCCGTGCACTTGCAAAGGCGATGATCCACTTGCGCCAGTGACTACTGGTGAGCCAAGCCATGACCTTACTTTTTAGAACCGGCTCCGAAGGTGAAGAAAGGCCCCGACCGTGAACAATCAACACGGCACGTTTATCCGTCTTTAGGGCCTCTTTTAAAAATTTTTCAAAAACGTCCTTGGCATCTTCTACGTTTAAGCCATGGAGATCAATGTAGTCTTGAATGGAAAAATCACCCCGGTGCAACCGTTCGGTAATCGCCGGATTCACGCAATACCCCGACCCCTCAATATATTCCGGAGTGTCGGATACAATGAAACCCTCCCCATACTTTATAAGATTGTTCAGCCGTAATACGGTTTCGGGCACTGAATCCTTTTCAGGTGGATACGGTAATCGGGCAGCTATATTTTTTTTAACACGCTTATCGCGCGATATAGGTCGAACGCCTGTCATGGCGTTTAAAAACAGCTGTTTTTCATTTTCCGGCTCTGCTTTAACCACTATATTATTTTCAGGATAATCAACAGGGGAGGAAAGGATTGAGAAGGACTTGCTTTTAAGAAGTGCTTTCAGGTTCTCAAAGGGCCGAAAGATTCCGGAGTTTTTGGGTGGTTTCATGATCGTGCCTGTTTAGAAAAGAATTTCTCTTTTTTCCTCGCCATCCTTGTAACGAAAATAATCATTGATAATCCGCCCGTGATCAAAGGCCATCCGTACCGGAAGATTGTTTTTCGTAAACACACCCAGGTTTTTTGCGTCATCGGCTGCCTTTGGAAAACCGGATGCCTTTGCAATGAAAACGGTTGTAACCGTGTGGTGCCTGGGATCACGTTCAGGTTTGGAATAGGTGTGGAACTGTTCTGCAAGCTGAATATCTAAAGAAGTTTCTTCTTTTGCTTCCCTTATCGCTGCAACTTCAAGAGATTCGCCGTAATCAACGAATCCGCCTGGTAAAGCCCACCCATGGGGGGGATTTGCCCTTTCGATCAAAACGATGCCGTCATCGAGCTCAATAATAATATCAACCGTAACAAACGGATTTTTATATTTTTTCTCCAATCCCAAATTTTTCTGCCTTTTTATGTGTTTAGCGGTGCGATAGCGACAATTTGTTGTTGATGTTTGAAATCTACGTTTTTTCCACTTGCGCCCGATACCAAATACTGGATATTTGATGCTCGCTAACTCAAAATTGGAATTTCATCTTCTTTTTATATAATGACTAACATCATTAATTTTAGGCACTTTAGCGCATTTTAGGCATTTTAGGCATTTGTAGCGCGAGGCACTGTTAGGCGCCCTTAACGGCAAGTTTTGGCCGTATTGAAAAAAATTGCCGGATGACGCAGCGGGCCTTACGGAACATATTGAGAAGTTACTTATTGTTGGGGTTACAGTTCCGGAACACCAGACGGAATCATGCAGGCAAAAATCAACGGCGTAGCCCCTGTATTTCTTAACTGGTGTTCTTCATTGCCTGGGATGAAAATAGTAAAACCTGTTGTTACCGGCACCCATGCTCCTTCACTCAGCACCTCACCCTGACCTGAATATATTAATATTTCATGTTCCCATTCATGAACATGACGCGGAGAAAAACCACCTTCGGTTAGTTCAAAAAATCGCATACAGAAATTATTCGCGCCGTCTGTTTTGCCGATGACCACCCGTCCTGTAACACCATGGACATTGTCTGAATCATCGAATTGCGTGGCCTTGGCCTCAGAATAATGCATGATTTTCATTCGGTGCTCCCTGAATCATTTAAAATGGAAAATTATTTTGCCTGTCACTAAATATTATAAAAATATCAATCTTTAACGGTAAGGTCAATTGCAAACCAGCGATTACCGAAAAGTCCTGATAGCCCCTTTAAAATCATTTTTGCGTTTGAGCGAATGCGGAATAGATTTTAGCGGCGATATATCGCCTTTTACCAATATCGTCTGATTGCTTGCTTGACTAAATAGCTCTTTTGGTCGTATTGTTTTGCATTACGAAAACACAAACGCCCTAAAGCACGAAAGTAATCTGTATTTTTCGTGCTTTCGTGATAATAATTGAGAAATTTGGAGTACACTGATGGACTTACATAACTATTGCCCAGAAAAAGTAGCGGATGCCGAAACGGCAATTTCAAAAATAAAGGGAGGAAGTCGAATCTTTATCAGCACGGGCTGCGGGGAACCCCAGCACCTGATCAGGACGATGGTAAAAGCCATGCACATGCAGGATATTATGCTTTACCAGATGCTTTCCTCGACCCTTTCCCAGTATGTGGAAGACCCGGCCTTCCTCAGGCGTTTTTCGCTTAAGCTCTTTTTCATCAGCCGAGCCATGCGGAAAGCCGCTTTTGAGGGCAAGATCGACTATATCCCCGCCTATCTTTCCCAGATTCCCCGTCTTTTTTACAGTAACCGCATTGGTCTTGATGTCGCTTTGATACAGGTAAGTCCGCCGGATCGGTTTGGATATTGCAGCCTGGGAGTTTCGGTTGATATTACCCGAGCGGGGATGGATAACGCGCGACTGGTTATCGCTCAGGTAAATCCCAGGATGCCGACAACATGGGGGGACAGCTTCGTCCATGTTGATGAAATCGATTACCTGGTGTTACATGAAGAACCGATTGTCGAGGCCATACCGGCGATCAAGGACCCGGAAGTAACCCGTAGAATTGGTCGCTATGTGTCCCAGCTTGTGGAAAACGGGGCAACCCTTCAGATAGGATTCGGACATCTTCCCAATGCAATTTTAGCGTACCTGGAAAAGAAAAAAGAGTTGGGTATTCATACCCAGGTGATAACGGACGGATTTCTTCCGTTGCTAGAAAAAAATGTTATTACCAATAAGAAAAAGAGCTTGATTCCCGGAAGGGTGGTTACTTCCATGTGTATGGGAACAAAGAGACTTTATGATTATGTTCACAATAATCCAATTTTTTATTTTCGCTCCTCTGAATTTGTGAATGATCCGACGGTTATTGCGCGCAACGACAATTTGATCTCCATAAGCTCGGCCCTGGAAGTCGATTTGACCGGCCAGGTTTGTACAGATTCAATGGGCTACCTGTTCTATAGCGGTATCGGTGATCAGGTCGATTTCCTAAGGGGGAGTGCCATGTCTAAAGGAGGATTTTCCATTGTCGCCCTTCCGTCGACAGCGCAAAACGGCACCGTATCCCGTATCGTAGCTCATCTCAGCGAAGGGGCCGGTGTGGCCACAACCCGGGGAGATGTGAATTATGTTGTTACTGAATATGGTATCGCCGAACTCCAGGGCAAAGGGATCTACCAGCGGGTCATGGAACTGGCCCAGATAGCTCATCCCAAGTTTCGTAACGAGCTCATCGAAGTAGCCAAAAAGCGTCACTATATATTTGCGGACCAGCTCCCGCCCGCCCAGGAGGACTTACTTTTTCTGGAAAATTATATAAGCACGCTGGAACTTAAAAACGGTAAGACCATCCGGTTCCGCCCACTTTTACCTTCAGACGAGTTCGCCTTTCGAAACTTTTTTTATTCACTCCAGGCACACACTATCTATTTCCGATTTTTTTCCAAGTTGAAATCGTTCTCCCATGCATTTGTACAAAAACAGTGGGCGAACGTTGATTATCGGAAGAATATGTCAATCATCGGTCTCGTACAAAAAGGCGGACACAAGGAAATCATGGCGATCGGTTCCTATGCACAGGAAGAAGAAAATAGGGCTGAAGTCGCCTTTGTTATACGCGAGGATTTCCAGGGCATGGGAATCGCTTCATATCTTCTTGAAGTGCTTGAATTAATAGCCAAAGAAAACAACTATGCCGGTTTTTCAGCCACCGTGTTAGCCGAGAATGCAGCCATGATTCATGTGTTTAAAAAACGATATCCAAATATCAAGACGAAGATGATGAGCGGAAGCGACCTTTTAGTGCTCATGGAATTTGAGGATAAAGTCCATCAGGTTGAACAATCTGAGGCTTAAAGTGGAATTGGGTTCAAAAGAATGGAAGAAACTTATTACAGATGGCGCCGGGGTCATGGGTATTCAATTGAGCGGGTCAGAAACAGATCAATTTGCCCTCCATGGGATTGAACTATTACACTGGACCAGAAAGATTAATCTTACTACCATTACGGATCCTTATGAAATCGGAGTTAAACATTTTTTAGACTCAATCGCTCCGGTCCCCATGATACCAAGAGGCGTTTCAATCCTCGATATCGGCTCCGGCGGCGGATTCCCGGGGATTCCTCTTAAAATTCTAATACCCTCTTTAACGGTTACTCTTATTGATGCCTCCCGGAAAAAAGTCAGTTTTTTAAAACATGTCATCCGAACCCTTCAACTTGAAAATATTGATGCGTTCCATATCAGGGCTGAGGATCTTGCTAATTCCCCGCCGGAAAATAGCGACCCATTCAATCGTCCATTTGATGTTATTATCAGCCGTGCGCTTGCTGCGCTGGATAAATTTATTACATTGGCACTTCCACTCCTGGCAAAAGATGGCGTCATTATAGCTCTAAAAGGGAACGTCAATGCAACTGAAATTGAATCGGTGCGTTTACGTGTTAAAAAAACATCCTATCGCACAGGGGTCAACAAAGGTAATTTTTCTTTATTGGTGAAAGAATATGTACTTCCTTATCTCGGATTAGAAAGATCACTGGTCCGTCTGCGGATATAAGGCTGTTTTTAGGTAAACCGAATGCGTTTATAAGATTTTCCTTGATAAAGTTGCGTCTTCTTTGCTATTTAATATATTTTTAAAGAGTGGACAGAAAATAAACAGGTTTTTAGCTTTATTTCCAAGAAAGAGGAAGCCCGTTTGGATTACCTTATCAAACAAGGGGGGGCAGGTAATTGGAATATGCACTTGACCAAAAACAACTCGATGAAATTGAGAACGTTTTGAAGAAAGATATCATCGACATGGGGGTTCATTGTGTATGTCTGATAGATCTGGCAGGCAATGTTATTACAAGTCTCGATAATGGTGAAGTAAATTACAATATCTACTCCCTTGCGGCTCTGGCTGCCGGAAATTTCGGGGCAGTCAATGCCATGGCAAAAATCATCGGGGAGGAAGAATTTTCCTTGCTTTTTCATAAAGGTCAAAAGGGGAATATATACTTTAGCAGAATAGCGATGGAATTTTTATTGATTGTTATTTTCGGTAAGGAAATCTCTCTAGGTTTTTTACGTTTAAAAGTGGATGCTGCAACCGAAAAGATCAAAAAGATTTTCGTATCCTGACGGGTAGGGCATTGTTGACGTTTTAGTCTCAATATAAAATCCATAAATGAGAGCGAAAAGATAGCTCGGCAAGGTATTGACTTGTGGCATTTGTAAATTTGAAGAAAAAAGAGGTTCAGGCAAAAATCGTCTATTATGGTCCCGGAAGGGGCGGAAAGACATCCAACTTGGAGTATATCCACAAAACGCTTCAAAGTCGTATCCAAGCGGAGTTGGTTGCCATTAAAACCCATGGAGACAGAACCCTGTTCTTTGATTTTCTTCCGTTTGATGTCGGAAAAATAAAGAACTATAATGTTAGAATACAGCTATATACCGTACCCGGCCAGGTCAAGTATAATGCAACCCGGAAATTGGTTTTAAGGGGGGTTGACGGTCTTGTCTTTGTGGCCGACTCCATGGCGTTGAGAAGAGAAAAAAACATTTTATCCCTAAAAAATGCTCAGGAGAATCTGGCCGTTTATAAGAAGAGTATTTTCAAGATTCCGCTCGTGTTGCAGTATAATAAAAGGGATTTGGCAAACCAGGGCATCCCGACCATGTCGATACAACAGCTCGAAAAAGACCTCAATTCTCGATTGAAGGTTCCTTTTTTTGAGGCTACTGCTCTATCAGGTACAAATGTGATAGCGACTTTAAAAAAGATTATCGCATTAACCATGACCTCTCTATCCAATGAACTTAAATAGTGTCCACGAAGGGGTGATCCATTGGGATATAAAAATGGCAGTTCGGAAAGTGAAGATGTAATTCGACATCTGGATGATTTTTTCAGTGAAGGTATTGAATTTCCGTCAGACATGAGGAGCGTCAAAGAAGGATCTCCCATCAGGGAACTGCAAGCCGTAATCCTGGCCATTGACTGGGAGATAAATGATGAAATTATGACCGGGCTGATCGAGCAAATCGGGAGATTAAAAGAGGTATTCAAAAAAGAAAAAATTCTGCTGCTATTTCTCCAGCTTCTGGGTTCGGTAGGCAAATATATCAAGACAAAAAAAGCGAACGTTCATCCGGATGCCATTCAGCTATTGAACTCGGTATACGCAAGCTTTGAAAATGTGTTCCTGTCAAAATATATGCCACAAGACGAAAAGAAAAAAATACTTATATCCGAAGTAGAAAAATTTAATCGTCTGAAAGAGCAGTTAGCGAATCGAAAAGCCGAAGCCGAGAAAAAAGAAGATGTTTTTCCCGAAGAAAAAAGACCGTCTGATATCAGCCAAATGACATCCAACCAGGCCCTTACGTATGCCTTAGAAGAGATCAAGCAGGTCATCAAGGCGGAATTCAAGGCCCTTAGGGCGGAATTGAAATTATAAAATAGATGATAAGACCTTTGCAAAACACCCCTTTTTGCCCAATTTCTATGTCAGGTTCAAATTTTAATCCTCAAAATACTCTATGTATTCCTGTGGTTAAAATTTTCGCCTTCCTTGAACTTGAACAAAAATGAGCATTTTTCAAAGGTCTCATGATGGGCAAGGGTAGGGGATGGAGGTTTTAGGCATGCTTGTTTTTTGCGAAGAATGTGGAAGAAAGTACTTGCTGGACAATGAAAAAATAGAAGGGATGGAAGCAAGGTTCAAATGCGAATCCTGTGATCATCTGATTGTGGCGAAAAAGCCGGAAGATACCCTTAAAGACCCCACGCCATCGGAAAAGTAATCTGATTTTTGAATACACCAATCTCGATATTTAAAAAACCGCCTCCTGTCATCTTATGATCATCTTATGATCCTGAAAGGAATTCAAAAATGAATGAAAGTCAGGCAAACATAAATATTGATATAGACACCAAAATAAAAGAGGCGGAGCTTTACCGCTCCATGGGATTGGTAGTGGAATCCATTGGCATTTATGAGCAGGTTCTATTAGACACCCCCGAACTGGATGGCCAGAAAAAGGAAACCATCGCAGAGGCGATTGAGCTATTAAAAAAGGAAATTGAAGAGCTGGAGAAAGAAGACGTTGAGCATCTTACCGCGGAAGATATTTCCTTGATCAAAACGGCAATGCCCCTTGATGAAGATCCGGCGAACATTGCTGACAGTGCCGCTGCTTTTAAAGAGCTGGGCCTCCACGAAGATGCCGTCTTCGAATA
>JAFDFH010000079.1 GCA_019309945.1 Deltaproteobacteria bacterium | reverse complement strand
GAAACTCCACCGATTTTTACCGAAAACAGACCAAGTATCACCCCGGCGGCAATACCGAAGGCAAAGGTAACCATATCGGTTTCCGCCACATCACGTTCGACGACACCGAGTTCCTGGCCCATCAGATCGATATGGGCGGCCGGACCCGATACCGTCAGGATATCGCCTTTTTTGAGCTTCAGGTCTGCACCTCGGTGAATGTCAATACGCATCCGTTTGATACTAAGAAGCAGTACGCCGAAGGTACGGGCAATATTGAGTTCCCCGAGAGTTTTGCCAACCACCTCTTTCTTGGTGACAATGATCTGGGCCGAATCCGTTAAACCGGGGCTAAATTTTTCCGCAGTGATTTCTTCACCGATTTTTCGAAAATCGTTGGTGAAAAATTCAATATTGCCCAAGGCCATTAGCTCGTCGCCGATTTGCAGGTAATCACCCGTCCCAGAAGTAATGCTTTCACCGTTCCGCTCCAGCCGCACCACTGCAAATCCGTCCCAATACTTTTTGCGGAACTCGGCTGCCGGTATTTTGGTAAATTCTTCATTGGTAACCCGGTAGGCCCTGGCGGTAATATGCGAAGATGGGGCCGCCGCACTACCGCTTTCTTTTCCTTCTAGCGCCTTGGCTTCTTTTACCAGATCGATACCAAGCAAACCAGGTAACACTTTGATAATTGCAATCAAACCGGCCAAACCGAATATGTAGGTTATGGCATAGCCGGTGGTAATGTTGCCGATGACGTCATCGGCCGACCACCCTTCAGGAGGGCTGACGCTCCCTGTCCGTATGGCCTCCTGGGCCGCCGCCAGGGTCGGTGAACTGGTAAGTCCCCCTGCCAGCAATCCAGCCGAGGTCCCCGGTTCAAGCTGTAGTATCTTGGTGGCAAGGGCGGCAAGGGTAAAACCGGTCAGGGCAATCAGCAGGGCCAGGAAAAAATATTTCACCCCATCTTCCATCAACACATCAAAGAAACGAGGACCGGCCTGGTAGCCCACCGAAAAGATAAACAGGGCAAAACCGACGGACTGAGCCGCGGCCGACATCTTAAAGCCGAAATGACCGAAGAAAAGACCGGCAAACAGCACTCCGGCAATCGGTCCCAGCGAAAAACTACCGACACGTACATTGCCGATAAGATAGCCCATGCCGATGATGACAAAGAGGGTCAGAACGGGCTGATTTTGTAAGATATGGTACAGATCTATAAGCATCGCTGTTCTCTCCAAAAAGATTGATTAGGTGCTGAACTTTTGTTCGCGCAGTACATATGCAATCCGTCATGGTCAACATACTGCCAAAACATATTCTCTAAAAAATAACCTTTTCCGTTCATGGTGCATCTCTTTTTTTGCTGTTGCACGGATGGTTTTCAATAACCGATTGCCCATCTGCAGGGATGATGAATGCGCGATCATCTTCACCGCGATGCACTTGTCTTTGCTGTTCAAGCCTTGCCCCCATTGCCCCCTGTCGATTAATGTACCGCCTGATATGTCTGAATTTCCCTATCGAGACGATCCGATAGTTCATCTTCGGCAACATCAAGATCGTAGTCCATCTGTAAACCAAGCCAGAATTGGGGGGACATGTTAAAAAACTTAGCCAGGCGCAACGCCGTATCAGCCGTTATGCGGCGCTTACCGTGAACGATTTCATTAATCCGCCGGGCCGGCACCCGGATATCGAGCGCCAGTCGATTCTGACTGAGATTCATCGGTTTTAAAAACTCTTCCATTAGTATTTCGCCTGGATGCAAAGGCGCCATTTTAGATGCACACATTTTTATTTCTCCTAATGATAATCGGCTATTTCAACATCGAAGGCATCATTTTCATGCCATCTAAAACAAATTCTCCATTGTTTATTGATACGGATGCTATGCTGTCCTTTTCGGTTCCCAAGGAGCACTTCTAACCTGTTTCCCGGTGGCACCTGTAAATCCTGCAAAGAATTTGCCCGGTTTAGCATGCGCAGTTTTCTCAATGTGACCCGATGTAAGGCCCTTGAAATCTTTTTGGTAAAACGGCGATTAAAAATACGTTCGGCATCCTTGCAGTTGAATGACCGTATCATCGGTATACAATATAACGTCTGGCGTTAAATGTCAAACGATAAAGCAGACACTGTATATTGTGGTCCGCCTTTCTGATAAAAAAATTGGTAACGTTCAAAAGTACGGCATCATGATTGTTGCTGACCGCCTTAAAGGTGTCACCCATGTCCGGTTTAATGGAGTCATTTTAAACTGACAAAATCAGGGGTCTCGGAGGATTTTCAAATTAGTGTCCATCCAGAAACGGTCTTTTTGCCCGATCTCGGCGTTATGCTCAAAATTTTATCCTCGGAATATCAAATATATGCCTGCGGTAAAATTTCTCGCAGGCCCCTCCGGGGCGTAGGCCCCACGGGCCGGAGGCTTGATCTCGAACAAAAATCCTCGTTTCTGGACGGACACAAATTAGCGTTTTTCACCCTCTTTCGCAATATCGTTTTTTTACGGTATTTGGGAACAATCACCACATGGTACTTGCATTCCAATCGGACGTGCGATAAACTTTGCCCATCATGCATAGGTTCTTCCTCCTGCTTGCTCCTTCAGGGGCTTTCCCGGTGGAAGAGCCTATATTATTTCTCCCCGCAACGGTAGAACCTTTCCGGGTCCACCACTAGAAGCGGTGGGTAAGTTTATTTTATTGTCGTCGGAGGTGTTTTTACGGTTTTGGGGATTAACAAACGAAAATGAAATAACAGGAAAAACAACTTAAATGAGCCACGATTTCAGTTTGATGATTATTAGAATTCCGGCGATTCTGATCGCCCTGACGGTTCATGAACTCGCGCATGGGTTTATTGCCAGAAAGCTGGGCGATGATACGGCTGAACGCCAGGGGCGTCTTACATTGAATCCGATCGCTCATCTGGATTTTTTCGGAACCCTCATGCTCTTTTTCGGGCCTTTTGGATGGGCCAAGCCCGTTCCCGTAAATCCAATGAATTTTTCAAACCCAAAAAGAGACATGGCCTTTGTTGCAGCCGCAGGTCCCATATCAAATATTATCCTGGCCGCCCTGACGGGCCTCTTTTTCCGTCTTGGCATGGTAACACCTCATTCAATCTTCGCTGTTTTTCTTTATATTTTATTTATAATCAACATTGGGCTGGCGGTATTTAATCTTTTACCGATTTACCCTCTGGATGGTTCTCGAATTCTTATGGCTTTTCTAAAGGGCAATCAAATCACGAATTATCTAAGAGCCATGACGGTCGTCCCTAAAATATTTCTCGGGATGATTGTTGCCGAATGGTTTTTTAAAATCCCCATATTAAGTTCTCTTCTCAACCCCATTTTTATTCCGGTGTTTAAAATCGCAAAAACCCTGTTTATTGGTAATTGAACGCCTGCGAAAAAAGGTTGAGCTTCTGATATCCTTATTATATTGTTTTTTTATCCATCTATACCGATTTTTTCTAACCCACCTCGAAATATAAAGAGGGTCAATGGATGATCATACGATGTTATGGTGCTAGAGGATCAATCCCTGTATCAGGCAAACAATATATGAAATACGGGGGCAATACGACCTGTATTGAGATCCGAAGCAAAAACGATGAGATTATTATTATCGATGCAGGTTCGGGCATTCGGCAACTGGGGAAGCGACTCCTAAAAGAGCAACGATTCGAATATACAATGATTTTCACCCACTCCCATTGGGATCACATCCTGGGTTTCCCTTTCTTTAAACCTGCTCATGACGAAAAGACCACGATTAACCTGATGGGGTGTCCGCTGGCACAGGGGGATATAAAAAAACTACTGGCCAAATCAATGGGATCACCATATTTTCCGTTATCGTTTGACCAGTTGAAGGCGAATATCAATTATTCTCCGGAATGTTCGATAACATTTAAAATCGATACCATTGAGATCTCCTCCATTAATTTGAGCCATCCCAATTTGGGAGCGGGGTATAAATTTGTAGAAGATGGAAAGACATTTGTATTCATTACGGATAATGAGTTGGGGCACCGGCACAGGGGTGGCCGGACTTTTGACGAATATGCCGAGTTCGCAAAAGGTGCAGACCTGTTTTTCCACGATGCCGAATACACGCCGGAGCAGTACGAATTTACCAAAACCTGGGGGCATTCGACCTACATTGAAGCCCTGAACCTTGCGCTGGCAGCCCAGGTGAAAGAATTCGGGCTATTTCATCACAACCAGGACCGCAGTGACACCGATCAAGATGTAATTGTGGGAAAGTGCCGGGAAATTATTAAAAAAGAAAAGAACAACATGGCGTGTTTCGCCCTCACCCAGACGACTGAACTGACGTTATAGGTGCTTACAGGTTTGATATTTTTCGATGGAACATACCGTCTGCAAAGACGTGAAGACGACCAATCAAATCGTGACGTTAAATGGGCCAACGCCTGGCGGGTGAGGATCGTCAATCTTGCCATCAGCCGGCCGGATGTGAAACATCTCCGACCGATCATCATTGTTGCGACCCGGACAAATGAGGGAATTTCCCATACAACCTGCGCGGAAAGCATCGGAAAAAGAATATGCAGGGATTTCGATCTACAAATCAATGAAATCCTTTGGATTGAGCACTATCCGAATGAGCCCATCCCCATGTATGTTGCCGCTTTTGTGCCCAAATCTTATATCGGGCCTGAAATATTTTATTCAGTCGATTGGAGACCCATCCGGTCAAACGAGCTTGAGGCCATCCGGCCCTTTATCCCGGAAGCCGAAGATGTCGACAGTGTTTGAATTACGATTAAACCAATTAAGACCATGAGAAAACTACGATTTATCCTATCTATCCTTGTTTTAATTATTCCCGCGCTCCTTTTTGCCAAAACACAGACAGTCTCTTCCAAGTATAAACATGTTAGGGAAAACATGGTCTTGCAACAGATCCGCAATCGGGGAATCTCCGATAAAAAAGTCCTCCGTACCATGGCTGAAGTTCCCCGGCATTACTTTGTTCCCAAAGCACTGAGCGGCAAGGCCTACGCTGATCACCCCCTTCCCATTGGTGAAGGTCAGACCATTTCCCAACCCTACATCGTTGCTCTCATGACGGAAAGTTTAGGTATAACCGAAGATAGTCGTGTTCTTGAAATCGGAACCGGTTCCGGTTACCAGGCTGCGATTCTTGCTAAAATTGCGAAAGACGTCTACACCATCGAAATCAAAGAAAAACTTTACCAAAAAGCAACGTCACTACTTAAAACCATGAACTTTACGAATATAAATACCCGTCATGGCGACGGCTACTTTGGTTGGAACGAGGCGTCCCCCTTCGACTGCATCATGATTACCGCTGCAATCGATCACATCCCGCCGCCGGTTCTAAAACAGCTCAAAAACGGGGGAAGACTGATCCTCCCCCTGGGAAACCCTTTCAGTTACCAGAATCTCGTTTTAGTCACAAAACAGGATGGCGACTACACGGTAAAACAAATAACCGGTGTCCTTTTCGTTCCCATGACCGGTCACGCCCTGGACCGCACCCAGTGATATCGCATGCTTCTGACCACTGTCTTTTTGCTATCACTTTCTTCCATTGCTTTTGAAGTACTTCTCGCGCGAGTCTTCTCCATCTGCCAATGGAACCACCTTGCCTTTATGGTTATCAGTATTGCCCTCTTTGGACTGGCCGCCAGTGGTACCTTTTTAAGCCTACTCGATACCCGTAGTAAAAAGGGCTGGGAACAACGGTTCGCTTCAAAAGGCCCTGCAACCATCTTCATCAGTCTTTATACGCTTACCGCGATTTCATCTTTTACCATCCTGAATAACATGCCGCTTGACTACTTCCGGCTTCCTTTGGAACCCGTCCAGGCGGTCTACCTTTTGACAGCCTACCTCCTTCTCGCACTTCCCTTTTTTTTCACCGGACTGGTCATTTCACTTGCCTACATCTTACGGCCCGCTAAAACCGGTTTCATCTATTTCGCAACGATGGCCGGTTCGGCCTGTGGAGCGCTCCTCCCGATCCCGCTGCTTCCCTTCCTGGGGGAAGGAAGTCTCATTATCCTCGCTGCCCTTATTCCCCTGGCGGCAGTGCCTTTCGGAGAATGGAAACCGATCGAAAGAGATCCGTTAAAAAATTCCCGTTCTCGTTTTAGACTCATCATGTCGTTAGCGGTTTTCCCGGCCATCGCTTGCATCGCCGTCTTCCTCATCGCTGCTAAAGGCGGCTTCCTAATTGAAGTTAAGCCGTCGCCCTACAAAGCGCTCAGTCAATTGCTCCAGTTTCCCGATACCCGGATTACCAAAACCGTTGCCAGCATAAGGGGAAGAATTGATATTACCCAAAGCCCCTATATCCGCTTCGCACCGGGATTAAGCCTTAAGTTCACCGAACGCTTGCCGGAACAGTGGGCTGTTTTTAGAGACGGAGACAACCCCTTCGTCTTTTACAATCTGCCCTCCAAGAAAGACGCCCAATTTTCCAGATTCACCCTACCCTATTTGGGATATTTTATTTCCGCCGATCCTGAACACGTGCTATTAATTCAACAGGCCGGCGGTTCCGGTATCCCCTGCGCCATTGCGTCGGGCGCCCGGGAAATTACGGTTGTCGAACAAAACCCCCCAATTGCCCGGATGATCGCTGACCACTATCATTTTCCGGTAATAAACCAGAATCCCAGAGCATTTCTGGCCCAGTCCGATAAACAATTCAATATTATCCAAGTTGAAAACTGGGGAACCTCCATTCCCGGCACAGCCGCACTTAACCAGGAATTTTTCTTCACCAAAGAAGCTTTCACACAATACCTGAAGCATCTTACCGACCCCGGCATACTTATTATGGCCCGCAAACTCCTCCTTCCGCCCGCAGATTCGGTTCGCCTCTGGGCAACCGCATTTGAAAGTCTTCGATTGCTGGATTTCAAACACCCCGAACGACACTTGGCCATGCTACGAAACTATGACACCTTCACCTTGGTGGTCTCTACAATGCCCCTGGACACTGCTCTCATCAAAAAATTTGCGCGCGATCGAAACTTCGACCTCGTTTATCTTCACGGGACCACCCGGAAAATGGTAAACCGATTCAATATGTTTGACGCCCCCTATCATTTCCTTGAAATCAAACAGCTTGCCGAAGCATATCAAGCCGGAACGGAAAAAGCGTACTTTCGGAGCTATCTCCTCGATGTCGAGCCACAAATGGACCGCCGGGCGTTTCCCTTCAGCTTTCTCAAATGGCACAGGTTGAAAGAGATCTATAAAACTACGGGCAGCAGGCTTTATGCTCTTATTATGTCCGGAGAAATTATTGTTTCCGTCGTTTTTCTCGAAGCACTCGGGGTTTCTGTTTTACTCCTGGTGTTTCCTCTTTTTGCAATTCCGAAACATAGGAAAAAGCCTTCCATTGCCCGTATTCTCTTTTTTCTCTCGGTCGGAACGGGTTTCATGTCGGTCGAGCTTTACTATATTAAGGCCTATACGCTTCTTTTCGAAAACCCGGTTATCAGTTTTACCGTGGTGCTCTCCGGAATCCTCATCTTTTCGGCTGCCGGAGGTTTATGGTCCCAGGGGAAAGGACCAAATACCCTCCGGCATTCCATAATAGTCTTGATCGCCGTGCTTGTTATCATATTTTTTAGCCTTGAAACGATCCTCCACCAGATTTTGGGATTTTCCAAATCGCTGCGTTATATTCTGGCTTTCCTTTTGCTCATGCCAACAGGTTTCATGGTAGGCCTCCCTTTTCCTCTGGGTATGCGCTATCTTTTAAAAACCCCGGTGGAACGGGCCTATGCCTGGACGGCAAACGGATGCGCCTCGGTACTAACCGCAATCCTATCTGCACAGATCGCTATCAGCCTGGGTATTTCCATCCTAATAATTTGTTCCATGGGCGCTTACTTGATAGCACTTATCTGCACCGGCAAACGTTGATGGCGTCGTAAAAAGTCCCATCTACGGCGTTGTAGTGTCTTTTCAGATGCTCGGCATACCATATGTATAGCCTCGCTCCTGAAAAAACACTACGCCTTGTATATGGGCCTTTTTACTTAGCCATTCGCGTTACTTTTTACGAATTCATCAACGTTGAAACCATCAATTCAGGCTTCGCTTTCAAATGAGTTGACGGTATGATGACAGGTTTGTTACAAGCTAACCGGCTTGAAACTTGAAATTGGAAATTAAAAATTGGGGCGACCGGTAGCCCCGCTGCGCCATCCGGTAATAGGTTTAACCATAAGTTTTCGAAAAGTTACCAAAAAAGGTTCAGAACACCGTGGGCTGTCAGATAATACGATCATCAATGGTACAAAAGCATGAAGACCAAATTTCCAATTTCTATTTTCTAATTTCAACGTTCCGTGAACGATTACAAGCAATAATAGCAATAATTTTATGGTATACGACCCCTATTCCATAGGATCCCGGTTTTACGACCGGATCATTGAACCTTTCCTGAATCCGTTGAAACGGTTAACGACAAAAATTCTCGGGGATAAATTCGCTCAAGTGCCTGGTGCACATGTCCTGGAAGTGGCATGCGGGACGGGAACGCAATCCCATCTCCTGGCCCGGGAAGGCATTCGCGTTGT
>JAFDFH010000078.1 GCA_019309945.1 Deltaproteobacteria bacterium | reverse complement strand
AGAAAGCCAAAGAATGTTAAAGGCGCTGATAAAGTCTTTAGAAAACAAACCCTTGAATCCTTGACCCCTGGAATCCTGGAACCCTCTTCTCCAACTAAATTGGAGAAGATCCTATTTTATTAACATTAGTGATTATTTGTCAATTGTAGTTTGAGAATTGTTACTTGAAACGATAGCTTCTCCTTTCTTCTCATACCCTGCAATTTTACCTATGAAAACAAATAGCATTGGATAAAGGAACACCCCCAGTAAGGTGGCAAGCGACATCCCTCCCATCAATGCTACTCCCATCACCTTTCTGGCTTCAGCACCTGAACCGGTGGCAATAACAAGTGGGAATATACCGAAAATAAATGAAAAAGCCGTCATCAAAATGGGTCTAAACCTTGATTGGGCCGCTTTAATGGCAGCATCGAATAGACTGATTCCTTTTTTAAATTCTTCGTTGGCAAATTCAACAATCAGGATGGCATTTTTCGCTGCCATACCAATGAGCATTACAAAAGATACCTGGGCGAAAATGTTGTTCTCAAATGTAGGACTGATCAGTCTTCCGGCCCAAAGGGCGAATAATGCGCCAAAAATAGCAAATGGTGTTCCCATCAAAATACTGAGAGGCAGGGACCAGCTTTCATATTGAGCTGAGAGGATCAGGAATACGAATAGCAGAGAAAAAGTGAGTATCATACCCAGCGATCCGGAAGCTTTCTCTTCCTGGAATGACATGGCATTCCAGGTATAACTCATATCCTGGGGTAACACATCTGCAGCCACTTCCTTTAATGCATTTCTGGCTTCGTTCGATGTGTAGCCTTCGGCAGGCCCTCCCGTAACTTCAACTGAACGGTACAGGTTAAAACGCGTTGTGTAGTCAGGCCCGGAAATAGGTCTGATAGTAGCCACCGTAGCAAGGGGAACCATCTTGCCTGCATTATTTTTAATAAAGAAATTATTTATTTGCTTCTCATCAACACGGTACTCGGGCTCTGCCTGAATATAGGTTTTGTACAACCTTCCAAAACGGGTAAAATCATTCACATAAGAACCTCCCATAAATGCGCCAACCGTAATGTACAGATCATTTAAGCGAATTCCCATCTTTAGGGCTTTTTCCCTGTCGATGTCCATAAAACGCTGCGGTACCGTAGCTTGGAAAGTTGTAAAAGCTTTGCCAATTTCCGGACGTTCGTTAGCAGCTTTTATAAATTTCATGGTATTGCCGGCCAGGTATTCGGGATTATTTCCGCCTTTATCCTGTAACATTATGCTAAAGCCGGAGCCATTCCCCAGTCCCGGTATGGCAGGGGGGCCAAATGCAAATGCTTGCGCCCCTTTTATTCTGCCAGCCAGTTTCCCGTTTACCTGAGCAATAATTTCTGCTGCCGTAAACTCCCTATCAGCCCAATTGATTAACGAAACAAATAAAAATCCGGTATTCGATGTCATCGCTCCTGATAAAATACTGTAACCGGTAGCAGTAGTAACATATTCTATCTCATCAAACTCCATCAGGATATCCTCAATTTGTTTTGCAACAACATCAGATCGTTGGATTGAGGCTGCATTGGGCAATTGTAGGTTAACATAGAAATACCCCATATCTTCTTCGGGGATGAATCCTCCGGGTACCAGGGTGCCAAATAGGCCTGCTCCAATAGTCATAATTACTATAAAGACAACACTTCGCTTGAGTTTACGCGATACAATATTTGTAAAACTCATGTAGGCGTCTGTGGTTCTGTCCATCCCCTGATTGAATTTTTTAAAGAACCAACCTAAAGGTCCGCCATAAGGTTTTGGTTCTTTTAACAATATGGAGCAAAGCGCAGGGCTGAGGGTTAGGGCGTTCACGGAAGATACAATAACTGATACCACGATGGTTATGGCGAATTGCTGATAAAGCAAACCCGTAATTCCGGCCATTCCGGCAACAGGGATAAATACAGCAATCAACACCAGCGTAGTCGCAATTACAGGCGCAGTTACTTTAGCCATGGCATCCAAAGTAGCTTCTTTGCTGTTCATACCTTTGGCTATGTTTACCTGTACGGCCTCTACAACAACAATGGCGTCATCTACAACAATTCCAATTGCTAAAACCAGGCCAAGCAGGGATAGTACATTAATAGTAAAACCAAGGGCTGGAAAAAACATAAATGCACCTATCAAGGAAACCGGAATAGCAAGGGTAGGGATAAGGGTTGCCCGCCAATCCTGAATAAAAATAAATACGACAAGTATAACCAGGATCAAGGCAATAATTAAGGTTACCACTATATCCTTGATCCCCGCTGTAATCGGTGCGGTGGAGTCTAAGGAAACAGCATATTTTATACTTTCAGGAAAGCTCTTTGCCAGCACATCCATTTCTTTTAATACGTTTTCAGCCAGTTCAACAGCATTTGATCCGGGTGCCTGGTAGAGCGCCACAATGCCTGCGGTTTCCCCATTGAGTCTTGGAATCATATTATAAGTTTCTACTCCCAAGTTGATCGTAGCTATATCCTTGAGTTTTATTTGAGATCCGTCAGGCTGTGTTCTGACTACAATTTCGCCAAATGCTTCAGGAGAATTAAACCGCTCGGGTAACCGAACGGTATAAGTAAACTCCGTACCGGGAGGTGCAGGTTCAGCGCCAAATTTCCCCCCGGGAACAATCACGTTTTGTTCATTAATGGCATTAATAATCTCAGGTACTGTGAGCCCCATTTGTGACAGGCGATCGGGCTTAACCCATATACGCATCGAATAATCTGCAGCTCCCATCACGTCAACCCTACCTATACCTTTTATCCTTGACAATTGATCTTTGATGTTGATCAAGGCATAGTTACCCAAAAAATCCTGATCGTAGCGTCCATCAGAAGTTAGTGTTACCAACATTAAAATGTTGGGCAGCGATTTTTTAGTGGTAACGCCATATTTTGTTACTTCAGGAGGCAGTTTAGCAGAGGCCGCTGACACCCGGTTTTGGGTTAAAACCGTATTCATATCAGGGTCTGTACCAACGTCAAAAGAAACCTGGATAACCATCGTACCATCATTGGAATTGGTAGATTTCATGTAGATCATATTATCTACCCCGTTTATTTCTTGTTCCAATGGTGTCGAAACTGATTCTTCTACACTTATGGCATTGGCACCTGTATAAGTACCCCTGACTTCAACTATTGGCGGTGTAAGGTTTGGGTATTGTTCAATGGGTAACCCGATTAACATAACCGCACCAACAATTACAATCACAATGGCAATCACCATGGCAACGATGGGCCGGTGGACAAAGAAATTTCCTTTATTTTCAGCCATCTTTCTATTCTTTCAGCTTGGTTGTTTTGCTTTTAAACTCGGTTTCATTGGGCTTGATGGTATCGCCCTCAGCTACTTTCGGCAAAGCATCAATGACAATGCGTACATTGGGTTTTAGGCCTTCTGTTATTATCCATAAATCACCGATTCGCTCACCAACGGTTAAGAAATAAGAATACCTTTTTTTTGAGCGGAATAAGATAAAATTTCAAATTTTGTACTGTAGAGGAATAGATCCCAACATATGGTGTATTTGTGTCTGCAGTGACCTTCGCATCCAGATACTATCGATTAAAATTTAGATAGTGTCCGTCCAGAAACGAGGATTTTTTTTCGAGATCAAGGCCTGCGAAAAATTTTACCGCAGGCATATAGTTGATATTCCGAGGATAAATTTTTGAACATAACGCAGAGATCGGGCAAAAAGACCGTTTCTGGATGGGCCCTAGATAATAGATACAAGCCTTGTTGTCAACCTGCTATTTTTATCCGAAATATTATAAATATTAAAGAAAATTGGGGACTTCCTTGACTAATTATTTTAAAGCGAATTCATCGAAGACAAATCACAAAAGACTCTCCTCTTTTTAATATCGCTTCAATGCTAAATATTTTGGGCAGCTGTCATAGTATCTCATTGGTACCCTCAATTAGCACCTTTGATTTTCAAAAAGAGGGTTTTCAAAATGTTCGTTTTCGGTACCTGCGTTAATCCTAAGGCCTCTAATATCTTTTTTTCTTTATAGCCTACAATAACTTCCTCATCGATAACAAGAGTAGGAAAAGAAAATGCAGGATTGAAGCTCTTGACTTCCTCAACCATAGCCTTTTTTCCTTCTAGGTCTAACAAGTCTACGTCTGTATATTCATACTGCGCCTCGCACTTCTTCAGCAATTTTTTGGTGGCCTTACACACAGGACAGGTGCTAAGGGAATATAGGCGTATAATTTTTTTCATGATTCTATCTCTTATGTCACTCAAAAAAGTTTAGAGATCAATTAAGTAAGAAAAGGATAGTTAATCATTATTATGCTATCACACAAAACGCAAGAAATGAAATAAATTTGATATGCCAGAGCCGGATAATATGCTATGCAAGTTGCTCAGAAGACGGTGATGTCATTCTTCCACCAGGAGGTTCTCTCTTTTTTGTAATAGGCGCGGTTAATAACAATGGGACGGCCTTAAAAAATCCGATATTGTTTCCTTTAAATTGTTATTGTACCCAAATTCGTGTTACACGGAAGGAAACCTCCAGTTTCATCCCATATATGGGTAAATTCCGGAGATCGGAAATCAACAAGAAAGGGTAATAGAAAATAAAAATGAACCAGCAAAGTGTTAAGGCGGTAGTTAAGGAATTGGTGCAGAGGGCATGTCAGCTCGGTGCGAATGATGCAAGGGCCATTTTTGCGAGTGACATATCAGTTGATGACAATTTGGCAAACCTGTGTCAGGAACGTCAATGTGAATACTACGGACTTTCTGTAAATTGCCCACCCAATGTTACGGGACCTTCCGGATTTCGAGAATTGCTGAAAAACTATGAGCATGCCATCATATTCAAGATCGATGCTCCTACAGAAGTCCTGCTTTCAGACAACCGGCACAAGTTATTCAGGCAGCTTCACGAAATCGCCGTTGGAATCGAACAATCGGCTGTTGAAATGGGGTACCGCAATTCAAAAGCCTATGCCGGCGGTTCCTGCAAACCGCTCTTTTGCCAGGAGTACACCAGCTGCCGAGTACTGACGGAAGGCGGCGAATGCCGGTATCCACGGAATGCCCGGCCGTCTATGTCCGGCTTCGGGATCAACGTATCTAAGTTGATGCAGACAGCGGGCTGGTCCATGGACCGGATCATACGGGAAACTGACCCGAATGTGGTCTCGATGGGAATGCTCAGCGGGCTGGTCTTGATCGGCTGAAAAAGGCATCAAGATTGAGGACAATACATGGACGAAAAGATTGATGCTCCCAGCCGGAGCACTTGTCGTATCGCACTACCTGGTGGAAACCCTGCGGTCGTGCGTCCGAACGGCTGAAGCGTCCATCCGGGAGTTGGGAATAATATTTAGTCCCAAAGGTTTCAAAGGGGATACGTACCGTATCGTTCGACCGCCGCCTTCATTGCCCGGACACTGCTGAGGTTTGCTTTAGGAGGATATTCACATCCGGGCGCCAGGATGTAGCCGCCTCCGGCAGCCATATCTTGAATAAAACATCGACATTCTTCTTTTATTTCTTCCGGTTTGCCCGATGCTATTGACCTGCTTGAAACAGCCCCACACAATGCAACCTTGCCTCCCCACTGCCGTTTCGTCTCCATCCAGTCCTTGCAATTATCAGGGAGAAAAGCAGTCGAAATCATTTGCGGGCTCATTACCTCGATGAGAGTGTCGAAATAGGGTCCTTCACCCCAATTATGGAGCGCAAGCAGCGCACCTGTTTGACGAACTGTTTCAGCCAGACGCGACATGCAACGGCCTTCCGTTTCCAGCCATAGCTTGCTGCTCATCATTTGCCGGGAAGCGTATGATGTATCAAACATAATCATCACGCCGGTTTCGGCCAGTGCTTTAGTGTATTCCAACAAGGTATTTGTTACAGTTTCCAAACCCATTAAAACTGCCTCTTTGTCGGTCGCACAATCACCCAACAATGCCTCTTTTGAGCGTAATTCGGCCAAAACGATCAATGGTCCATTCACTAATGCAATGACCGGAATAAGCGTCCCTTTTTCGTTCATTAAAATCTCACAACACTCTATCAGTTCTTTCGTTCGAGCACCGTCCTGTTTCGGATCATAGGATTCCATGCGGGCATAATCTTCCGGTGTTTGTATTAGCAGATTGTCAAAATCGGTATAGGGTGGATCATCGTCAGGGAATATTATCTTTTGCCCAAACCCGGCAGCTTCGGTGAATTGATCAAAGGCGGCGAACATCACGTCAAAACCAAATAATTCCTGACTCGCCATTACACACCTGGCAGCCATGTCGCCATATTGGGCCCACTCTGCATATGATATACCGTAAACACGGCTTGCGGCTCCCAGAAAATATGGTGTCCAGGGCACACGATCCGGTTCCCGAAAATTTAAAGCCGTCTTAAAACGTTCTATTGGTGTCATTTTGATCCTCTCCACAAAATTGGTTAGAAGCGGTTTCAGAACCCCATCTAACGTCCAACGGATGCGTTGTGAGCCTATTCAAAATGCTCACATACTATATACCATGTATGCTGCGCTTTTTCATCGGCTTGCGCCTTGCCCTTGAACCTAATCTGAGATTTTGAAACTACTTCTTGTGATATTCGAAAATTATCATTTCAAAACAAAAATTTTTTGCATTTCAAAAGACGGGTGAGACTTACCAACGGTCATCATAAGATGTCAATCAGTAATTCATTTCAGAGGATATTTAAAATAGTTTTTGCCATCATGGGCAGGTATTTTCTTATCCGGGGAAAAAATCTCTGACCTGGTTCAGATTCACCGGGATGCAGACAACCTGAATATTTCACAACATCCAGAACAAGCAATTAATACCCTCGCCTTATATCTACTTCGTTCAACAATGGATTCCCGGATAAAGCCCGATGGTAATTTTCGATAATCTGGGGGACGACCGCAGCCGGAATGGTAAGGCTTGATATGTGAGGGGTGACAACAATTTTTGGGTGACGCCAGAAGGGATGATCTTTTGGTAAAGGTTCGGTTCGAAATACGTCCAGACAGGCCCCGCTCAATTGTCCGGTCTCTAAAGCGTATAGAAGATCCTGTTCAACCAGGTGCTCGCCTCGGGCAACATTAATAACATAAGCGCCGGGTTGAAGCTTGTCGAATAAATCACGATTTAAAATATCTTTCGTGCCGGGTGTCAGGGGCAACAAACAAATCAATATACGGGTATGCGCAAGAAATTCGTTTAGCTGATCATCCCCGGAAAAAGTTTTCACCCCGTTTATTATTTTGGGTGTCCGGTTCCATCCGGCGACCTGAAAGCCCAAATGACTCAGCTTCTCCGCGGCATCCCCGCCTAACTGTCCCAGTCCCATAATGCCGATACCCACATTACGGGCAAGAATTGGAATTTTAAGAAGCCATTGTTGTTCGATCTGCTGTTTCCGATATAAATCATAGTGCCGGCAATAGTTCAAAACGACCATTACAACGTACTCAATCATTGACTGGGGCATGGATGGTTCCACAATGCGGGTAATCGGCACGCCATGGGGCAAGTCGGGATCACATAAGATATGTTCAACACCTGCCCCCATTGAGGCAATGCATTTTAAATTTCGATACTTTTTAAATTCTCCCATGGGATGCCGCCAGGTCAGGGCAAAGTCAATCTCATCCGGATCACCCACCTCCGGCCACACCCGAATATCGAGTTTCGGTTCAAATGCCTGCAGTTTAGAAACCCAGGGGGTCGCTTGATAACCGGTTATAACAACTAAGAGTGCCATGCGAACACTCCTTTCCTAACTTGTGTCCGTCCAGAAACGAGGTTTTTTGTTCGAGATCAAAATGTCGGCTCTCGTTCTACGTTTGAAATTTGGCTGTCTAAAAATTCCTGCAGCTTCCGAATATGCCGATTCTCTTCCGTAATGATCGTGTTCAACTGTTTCTCAACGTCTTTATCCTCTATGAAAGGACGAAGCATCTCATAGAATAAAACCGTGTCCTTTTCAAATTCAATGGACAGCTCAAACAAATCTTTAACATGTTGTATTTCCGAAAAATCCGCGAATTTTAGTGAAAAACTCTGCTCTCCAATTACATCGAGCAGGATCGTTTTGCCCATCTCCTCCAGTTTGGGATCATTGATGGTTTTCTTCACCTTTTTTTTCAATTCAGTGAACCATCCGGCGTGTTCGGTCTCTTCATCGGCCAGCCATTGTAATAGCGAAACCAGTGAAGGGTCTGATATTTTTTCAATGGCGCTTCGATAGACACGCTCACCATTGTTTTCGATCTGAATGGCAATTTCGATAATATCTTTTAGTGAGAACATCGTTGCCCTCTAATTTTCGGTTCGGGGATCAAAAGAAAACGGTTATGAATTTGGTTCACGCATTACTTAGACGACTGGCGGTCCGCTTGTTGACCCTCAGCATCCGATTGCTTATTTTTTTTTTCGGGGGCCGGCAATTCTTTTACGGAATCGAATTTGGAAATTGCAAGGCAATTTACGGCTGCATTTAAAACCGCTCCGGCCTCAACTACAATCTTCTTGTAAACTACTTTTCCAGAACATTTTCCGGTCGACTTTATAATTAAATCTTT
>JAFDFH010000415.1 GCA_019309945.1 Deltaproteobacteria bacterium | reverse complement strand
TGTGGATATCAATAATCCCGACCTTAACGAAAATGACAGTGTTTGCGGCTATCGTATAAAACGAATCGTTGAGCTTAGGGAAATCAACTCTTTTTTTTATGAACTCATTCATACCGGTACCGGTGCCAGACACGTCCATATCAGCAACAGTGATAAAGAAAATACGTTCAGTGTCGCTTTTAAAACGGTTCCGGTGGATTCAACCGGCGTGGCCCACATTCTTGAACATACAGTTCTCTGCGGTTCCAAGAAATTTCCCGTACGCGACCCTTTTTTCTCCATGTTGAAAAGAAGTCTGAGCACCTTCATGAATGCGTTTACGGCGTCCGACTGGACCATGTATCCGTTTTCCACCCAGAACAAAAAAGATTTTTACAATCTCATGGAGGTTTATCTGGATGCCGCTTTTTTCCCCGACCTTGATGACCTGAGCTTCAAGCAGGAAGGGCACCGCCTGGAAATCGAGGGAAATTTTAAAGATACCGATTCATTCAAACTGGTTTATAAGGGCGTTGTATACAACGAGATGAAAGGTGCCATGTCCTCACCCGACCAGGTTTTGGCCCGATCCCTTTTACATGTCCTATATCCATCAACAACGTACGGCCACAACTCAGGTGGCGATCCAGCCGTGATTCCGACATTAACATATGACCAGCTCAAGGCCTTCCACAAACGGCATTATCATCCCAGCAACGCGTTCTTTTACACATACGGGAACCTCCCCTTACCGGGTCATCTGTCTTTTATTCATGACAAAGTCTTAGGGGCCTTCAAGCGAATCGATCCACAAACAGACGTTCTCCAGCAACCGCGCTGGAGTGAACCCCAAAAGGTGTCTTATCCATACCCCCTTGGAACGAATGAAGATCCCCAAAAAAAGTGCCAGGTGACCGTGGCATGGCTTGCCACGGACATCAAGGATACGTTTGAGGTTCTGACCCTTGTACTCCTGGAGCACATCCTTCTCGGTAATTCGGCGTCGCCTTTGCGAAAGGCCTTGATAGACTCAAGACTCGGTACGACCCTTTGTGATGGAACCGGATTTGTGCCGGAGCACAGGGATACCATGTTTGCCTGCGGGTTAAAGGATGTGCAAGAATCTGATGCTGAAAAGATCGAGTCGATCATATTTGATGTTTTAAACCGTCTGGTGAACAGTGGTATCGATAAAAACCAGATTGAGTCCGCCATTCACCAGATTGAGTTTCATCGCAAAGAAGTCACCAATCATCCTTACCCTTACGGAATCAAGCTGCTCCTCTTTTTTTCCGGAAGCTGGTTTCATGGCGCTGATCCGGTAAGAACATTTCAGTTCGATGCGGATCTGGAAAGGCTCCGCGATGAACTTAGAAGGGGCCCCTTTTTAGAAAACCAGCTCAAAAAGTATTTCCTCGATAATTCTCACAGAGTCCTTTTCACGCTTGTCCCGGATCAGCTGATGGAAGCAAAGGAAAACCGGCGTGTGGCTGAAGAACTCAATCGTATGCGGTTAAAGATGCGGCCGTCTGATCTTGAGAAAATAAATCAAGATGCCGAAGCGCTCCGGCAGCGCCAGGAAACAAACGAAGACGTTTCCCGGCTTCCCACCCTTTCCATTGACGATATTCCGCCGGAGGTTCAAATCGTAAAAGAAACCAGTTCAAGCCTGCCGGCGACATGTTATCAGCAGCCGACCGCCGGTATTTTCTATTTTTCGGCGGCGGCCGGCATTCGTTCGCTGCCGGAGCGGTTAATTCACCTCGTTCCATTTTTCTGCCACGGTTTTTCAAGGATCGGCACAACCCGTCGTGATTACACGGATATGGCACAGCGTATCTCTATGTACACTGGAGGTATCAGCTTATCCGCCAATGCACGCACCCGTTTTAACGGGACCGGGGCATGCGTTCCCTTTGTGTCGCTAAACGGCAAGAGCCTTGTGCGCAACCAGGGGCGAATGTTCGAGATCATAGCGGAACTGCTGGGGGAATTCGATTTTTCAGACCTGGACCGTTTAAGGAATCTTTTGCTGGAATACAGGGCGGGTATGGAATCGAACATCGTTCATAATGGCCACCGGTTTGCGGTGTCACTGGCTTCGAGGAATTTTTCGATAACGAATACGCTTCATGAGGCCTGGCACGGCATCCACCAACTGCAGACCATCAAAGGTATAACCGATGATCTGTCCGATGATAAACTAGTATCAATCTCAGATGATCTGGCCTTTATCGGTAAAACGCTTTTTCATCGCAAAAATCTGAAAATGGCCCTCATCGGTGAAGAGTCGGCACTATTGGATGGAATTTCGAATGTAAAATCCGTACAAATGGCGCTTGAAGAAGGGGCCAGGGATGACTTTGGGCTTCCGGAAATCAGCGCCGGCAATGAAATCCCCCGGGAAGGATGGAGTACCGCTACCGCGGTTTCATTTGTCGCCTGCACATTCGAGGTGGTACGCATGGCCCATGAAGATTCCCCGGCCCTGTCGGTGATCAGCAAGATGTTGAGATCGTTATACCTGCATCGTGAGATTCGAGAAAAAGGAGGTGCATATGGCGGGTTGGCCACATATAGCCCCGAAGACGGGCTGTTCTCGCTTGCTTCGTACAGGGATCCCAACATCGTTGCTACCCTGAACGTATATGCAAAGGCCATGTCTTTTATAAAATCAAATAGTTACAGTGATGAAGATATCAAGGAGGCCATCCTGCAAGTATGCTCTGAAATCGACAAACCGGACCCTCCCGGCCCTGCCGCGAAAAAAGCATTTTTCAGGAAGATTATTTCTTTGACCGATGAGGCCCGCGAGCATTTCAAAAACCGGTTGCTGGCGTTAACCCGTCATCAGGTGGGGGCGGTCGCTCAAAAATATTTCGATCCACTAATGGATAAAAAGGCTGTAGCCGTTATAGCGAGTGAAGAAAAATTAAAAGCCGCCAATGAAAAATTGGGGCCCAATCGGCTTGAATTGCATAGAATTTAGGTAACCGTTCACGGAAC
>JAFDFH010000077.1 GCA_019309945.1 Deltaproteobacteria bacterium | reverse complement strand
GCAATAGTTGAAAAACTGGGCCCCCAATTGAATGCGTTCATCAACAGTACAAAAGCATGAAGGCCAAATTCCCAATTTCTATTTTCTAATTTCAACGTTCCGTGAACGGTTACGTAAATTTTAACATCAATATCAATTATCAATCGTCAAAGGAGTGTATTATGACAATCAAACGACTAACGGTTATGCTGCTGGCAGCGCTTTTAATTTTCGGCTGTGCGGCTTCGGCCCAAAAAATGAACCAACTGCAGATGGGGATGACCAAGGCGGAAGTTATTGAGGCCATGGGCCCTCCCCAGAGTACCAGTTCCAAAGCGGATATCGAATATCTGAAATACAGGTTAAGTAGCGGTGGGGCGTTTGCTAACGACCACTATGTCCGACTACGTGAAGGCAAAGTGGATGCTTTCGGCACGGTTGGTGATTTTGGTATAGGTTATTAAATAGTGCCCATCCAGAAACGGTCTTTTTGCCCGATCTCTGCGTTATGCTTAAAATTTTATCCTCGGAATATCAACTATATGCCTGCGGTAAAATTTTTCGCAGGCCCCTCCGGGGCGTAGGCCCCACGGGCCGGAGGCTTGATCTCGAACAAAAATCCTCGTTTCTGGACGGACACTAGCTTGTAAAAAATGACCCCACACCTTGCTGCAGGGTCATTCATTTAAAATATTTTACTCAATCGATGCTCTTAAACATTTTCTTGGGTGCACCACAAACGGGGCACTTGTCAGGCGCTTCACCTTCAACGGTGTTCCCGCAATACTGGCAAACATAAATTGGCTTTTCCTCAATCACCTCGCCCTGTTCCAGTTTGCCAAGAAAATCCGAGAACATCGAATGGTGGATTTCTTCCACCTGATTAGCCAGATCAAAGCTTCCAATTGCTTCTTTGGCGCCATCCGTTTCAGCTTGCTTGATGAAGCCGGGATACATCTCGGTGAATTCGTGATTCTCACCGCTTACAGCCGCCTGCAGGTTTTCTTTGGTTGATTTTATCCCCTGTATCACATTTAAATGGTTACGCGCATGGGCCGTCTCAGCATCGGCGGCGGCGCGGAACAACCGGGCGATCTGTTTGTGCCCTTCCTTGTCGGCCTTTTCCGCAAAGAACAGGTATTTGCGATTGGCCTGGCTCTCACCGGCAAAGGCATCTTGGACGTTTTCATCAGTTTTGCTCATGGATCTTTCCTCCTTTTTATTTTTTTTGATATTCATTGAGACCTGCCCGGCGCTTCACACGCAACAGTCCCGGGCTGTTATGTAGGTACATTAATGGCGAGGAGTAACCGGCATCAATGAAATATTGCTCTAACTTATCAAAAAGAACCGGGCGATCCGGCCATCTGTAAGACTTTTCACGTTGCCTGAAATCTTCCCATCTTTGCCGGGCTTCCGGGTTTTTATCAAACGCTTCTTTTTGGGCCGGGTCGCAAAGAAACATTTCACAGACGATCGGCTTAAACTGCCACAAACAGCCTTCATCCCCAAGAAAAATACATTTAAATCCGTCATTGGGCTTTTGTAAGACCGTTATCAAAGCTTCCAGATCCTCATCCTGAGACAGGAGCGCATTGATGACGGCGTCCGCAAAAAAAGTGATGATCCCTTCCCTGGAACAGCAAGCATTCAAACGGCTGCGGTAGCACTTATGATCACATATCTTACTAAAGTTTTCGGATAAAAAGGTTTGAACCTCATTGCGGAAGGAAACATAATCCCCGATCTGTCTTTCAAGTTGCTGTATTTCCGACCGGGAAAGGGTCGCAAGATGTCGGCAAACCATGGAAAGTGTTTCCGCCTGTTCCTTCTGGTAGGAATTCATTTCTAGGGTATTATTATAAGTTCGAGCCATTTTTAAAACGTTTCAGTTTGTTCAAGGTCAAGGAAGGCGATAATTTTAACCACCGGAATACATTTAGTATTTCGAGGATTAAAATTTGAGCCTGACGCAGAGATTGGGCAAAATGGGACGTTTTGAAATTGGCTCGTTCTAAAAACGCTAAGCTGGAAGCTTACCGCAGCAGCTACCCGGCCCGGCACAACTCGCATGACTGGGGTGTGCGCCGCAACAACCCGTGTCTCCGGGTCCCGGCAGACTGCCGGCAGCCTTACCAGAGAAAGATGAATGTGGGGAAAATAATTTTTTGAGGTTTTGACTGCTGCAGCTTTGGCATTGTGGTTTTTCATCGGAACCGGTAATGAGTAGTTCGAAAATTTTTCCGCAGTCGATACATTTAAATTCAAATAATGGCATATTGGATCTCCTTACGCACCTTAAGCGACCTCCCGATCTCTGCAAGTATATTCTTCCAGGGCTTTTTGAAGGGTCTTAACAGCAAGTCGAATGCAATCCTGTTTCTTTTCCGGGATTTCAACCAGCTTGCGATAGATATCCCGATCTTTTAGGGCAATGGCCTCATCAATGCTCTTGCCTTTGATTAGATCGACCGCCGCCATCGCCGAGGCGACCGCTCCGGGACAACCGAAAACCTGATATTTGGCGTCCACTATGATTCCTTGGTCAAATTTGAGAAAAACCCTCATGGTGTCCCCGCATGGACCGGTGATTTCGGTCACCTGGTCGGCATCGGGCAGACTGCCCATATAGGGTTTATTAATATAATAGCCGATGGCAACATCCGAATATCCGGAACAGTAAAGCGTATTTCTAACGCTTTCCGCGTCATTTAGATCGATTTTGTTCCCGTTTTCCATTTTACCTCCCAAGATGAGTCTTTCCCGAAATGAAGGGCTTTTTCATAACCCGGACAAGCCGGAACCAAAAATATTTGCCACAAAGACACTAAGACACAAAGGATATATTTATTACTCTTTCTTCGCGCCTTGGTGCCTTAGTGGCAGAATGGAAAAAGTTTTGCCACAAAAAGCACAAAATTTACAACTAAGGAACTAACTGATCGATACTAAAGAAAATGAACTCATATGTCAAGGACGAGACAGGGATTTTTTAAGAAATTTCCTAAACGGTTAAACGTTGCCTTATCGAATTATCCACTTGCATTTGCGTGTGGTTATGAATAGATAGTGCCTGAATGAAAACTGTTATTTTCCCAATTTCTGTATTGGAAATCAATGAAAAACAGAGCGCCCATCGCCGTGGTCGGGATGGCCGGTTTATTTCCCGGCGCAAAAGACCTGAATACATTCTGGCACAACATTATCAATAAAGTTGATTCGACCATCGATGTGCCCGCAGACCGGTGGATTGTTGAACCCGATTCGATATATCACCCCGCGCCCAGACCGGACAAAGCCTTTTCAAAGCGTGCCTGCCTGATACAAGATTTCAAATTTAATTCGGAAGGAATTGATCTTGACCCAGATATATTGGAAACCCTTGACCCGCTTTACCACATTGTTCTTCACACCGGTCGTGAGGCCTTTAATCATTGTGTGACGTCATCCATAGACAAAGAACGCATTGGAATTGTTCTTGCGTCGATTGTACTTCCAACGGATGCATCCTCTTTTATCACCAGAGCAATACTCGCGAAATCCTTCGAAGAAAAACTCTTTGGAACGACACCGTTCATTGAAAACAGCCCCCTCACTAAAAGTCAGTGTATGGCTGGTAAGGTCACCGGCCTTCCGGGGGCTATTCTGGCCAAAGGTCTTGGACTCGGGGGTGGAACCTATACCCTTGACGCAGCTTGTGCGTCATCCCTGTATGCTGTTAAACTTGCCTGTGACGAACTACATTTTCACCGCGCCGACGCCATGCTGGCCGGAGGCGTCTCAAGACCGGAGTGTCTATATACGCAAGTCGGGTTCAGCCAGCTGCGAGCGTTATCCCCATCAGGTCGATGTGCACCCTTTGACGAAAGTGCCGATGGACTGGTGGTGGGCGAAGGCGCCGGCATACTGGTCTTGAAGAGACTGAAGGATGCCCTGGGTGATGGGGACACGATTTATGGTCTGATCCGCGGTATTGGACTTTCCAATGATATGCGAGGCAACTTGCTTGCACCGGACAGTGAAGGTCAGGTGCGAGCCATGCGAAGTGCCTATGATTCATCCGGCTGGTCTCCCCATGACATCGATCTTATTGAATGCCATGGGGCCGGTACACCGGTGGGCGATAAAGTTGAACTCCTCAGCCTAAGAAAACTGTGGGGAAAGTCCGGATGGTCGGCTGGACAATGCGCCATCGGATCCGTCAAATCCATGCTTGGACATCTTTTAACCGGTGCGGGTGCTGCCGGGATGATCAAAACCCTCCTTGCCTTAACTCACCGGATACTCCCTCCATCCCTCAATTTTAAAAAAGCGCCGGAAGGCAGCCCCCTGATCGGCAGTCCTTTCAGGGTTCCAACCCAAGCAGAAAAATGGACCCAAAATAATAACAACACCCCCCGTCGTGCCGCTGTAAGCGCATTTGGTTTCGGAGGAATAAACGCTCACCTGCTTTTTGAAGAGTGGGAACCAGGGACGGAATGCACAGCGGGGAATGCAGCGAAAAAAGTCTTTTCAATTCCAAAATCCAAAATCCAAAATCTAAAACCCGATGTACCCATTGCCGTTGTCGGTATGGAGACGGCGTTCGGATCATTAACCACTTTAAAGGCGTTTCAGGAGGTTATTTTCAAAGGGGCTACCATCATTGCGGAAAGACCGGCAACCCGCTGGAAAGGATCCGAAAATATTGCCGACCGGTACCTTGACAGACCGCTTTTATACGGCGGATTTATGGATGAAGTTGCACTAAATATTGGCGAGTTTCATATACCGCCCAACGAAATCCCGGATATTCTTCCCCAGCATTTGTTGATGCTGAAAGTCGCCAGCGGTGCCATGAAGGACGGCAGGCTGCCCCTTAGAGAAGACCGCCCGCGTATGGGTGTTCTGATTGGGATCGACTTTGACTTTGAAGCGACGAATTTCCATCTGCGCTGGAACTTGCATAATACGGTTCAGGAATGGAGCAAAAGACCGGACCTTAACCTCAATGATGATCAAACCGCCATGTGGCTTGAGTCCTTAAGAGATTCACTGGGCCCGCCGCTTACGGCGGCCCGCACCTTAGGCGCCCTGGGCGGTATCGTCGCAAGCCGGATTGCAAGGGAGTTTCGTGTGGGCGGCCCGAGTTTTGTGGTCTCCGCTGAAGAAGCTTCCGGCCTCAGGGCCCTTGAAATCGGCGTAAGATCCTTGCAGCAAAATGAAACCGACACGGTCCTGGTCGGAGCGGTCGATCTTTCCGGCGATGTTCGCCGCATCCTGATTTCCAACAAAATAAGAGCTTTTGCAAATAGTACCAAAGTCTGCCCTTTCGATTGCCAGGGGGATGGCTCGCTGCCCGGCGAAGGTGCCGCCGCCCTGATTCTTAAACGACTGGATCGGGCCATAGCCGACGGAAACCGGATATATGCCGTGCTAAAGGGCATCGGAAGCGCTTGCGGCGGTGGCATCGAGACAAATTCGCCTTCAAAAGACGCTTACCTTACCTCGCTAAAACGTTGTGTTCAAGATGCCGGCGTTGATCCAATTTCAATTGGCTATATTGAAACCCACGGCAGCGGTGATCCTTTCGAAGACCATGTGGAAACCGAGGCGCTCCATGCGTTTTTTCACCATGGGAGTGAACCGTGTGCCATCGGATCCACTAAACCGAATATCGGCCACTGCGGGGCCGCCGCCGGACTCGCCTCTTTGGTTAAAACCTGCCTGTGTTTGTACCAGGAGATCATCCCTCCTTTAATGAATTTCACCCGGCCGCGAAATGATGCCTGGCACCGGAGAACATTTCACATACCCGCTTTTCCGCAATACTGGCTGAGGGACAGACAGGATGGGCCGCGCAGGGCAATCACAAGTGCCATGACGCCGGACGGCAACTGTATGCATGTGCTTCTCGAAGGATTTGAAGATAAACCCGTCAGGAATAACGTGGCCCCGGATCCTGTGATGGAAATCGTCCATCAGGAAAGAAAAAGGCCTCTGGGATTGAAACCGTTCGGCCTTTTTGTTGTTGAAGGCGACAGCCAAAATTCTCTAATCGAAAGCCTGGATACACTTGATCGTCATATTCAGAAACATTTGAATGAATCAAAAAATATCGAGACCACCGCCCGATCCTGGTATCTTGCAAACCGGCCCTATTACGAAAAAAAATTCGCGCTATCCATCATTGCAGGCGATTTTCCACGACTTGGAAAATGGATTCAGGAAGCCAAAATTGCCGTGCTAGATGATACACCCCAACGAATAAACGGACCTGACGGCATCAGCTATACACCGGACCCTTTGCATCCTTATGGTAAAACGGCCTTTGTCTTTCCCGGATCCGGCAACCACTATGTCGGCATGGGCCGAGAAATCGGTGTGCTGTGGCCTGACATTCTTCACGGAATGGATGCCGTGACATTGCGATTAAAATCCCAGCTTTTACCCTCCTGTTATGTTCCCCACCGCGTTTCCTGGGAGCCGGAATGGGAAAAAGAGGCCCATGCAAAAATTGTATCTGATCCTCTGAATATGATATTCGGCCAGGTTGCCCATGGTGGGGTTATTTCCAAGCTTGTGAGGCATTTCGGCTTGAAACCTTCGGCCGTTATCGGATACAGCCTCGGTGAATCCGCGGGGCTCTTTGCCCTGGGGGCATGGCCTGATCAGGGAATAATGCTGGAGCGAATGCTCGCGACCAACCTTTTTAGTACTGAACTTGCAGGGCCCTGCAATGCCGCCCGCGAGGTCTGGAAAGTACCACCGCAAGAAGATGTAGACTGGTGTGTCGCCACCGTCAATCGTCCGGACAATATGGTTCGTGATATTATCGGGAACTGGCCCACCACACGACTTTTAATCGTCAATACCCCGAATGAATGTGTCATCGGTGGTCGCAAGCAACATGTCCAGGCGGCCATCAACACGCTGGCGTGTGAAGCGGTTTTCCTTGAAGGCGTTGCCACCGTGCATTGTGATGCGGTCCTGCCGGTCCGGAAAGCATATAAAGAACTGCACCGCTTCCCGACAACAGCGCCGGAGGGCCTAAACTTTTATAGCTGTGCACGGGGGCAATCCTATACCCTGACCAGTGATAGTGCGGCAACATCCATTCTTGAACAGGCCCTTTCCGGATTTGATTTTCCGGTCCTAATTAAGCAGGCTTACAAAGACGGCATCCGTATCTTTCTTGAAATGGGGCCGCATTCGTCCTGTACGCGGATGATCAATAGAATTCTGGATACAAAACCGCACCTTGCTGTTTCCGCGTGTGCCCGGGGTGAAGACGATTTCCTGACATTTCTTAAATTTCTGGGTTCCCTGGTTGCCGCACGGGTGCCGGTGGATCTGGATCAACTTTACGGGAAACATTCCGGCACCCTCGAAATAACTGAACCTCTCAAGGAGGCCAAAAAAAAGAAGGTAATCCTGAAGATCGGAGGCATCCCCCCCTGCCCGGCCCGGCCACAGGCAGTCGACGGAAGGCCGAAGTCGGAGAACAGCAAGCAGAGTTCGGAGAGCCGAGGTCGCGAGTCGGATTTAAAAGGAAAAGAAGAATACCCCGGGTTGGATGCTTCAAATAGCCCCTATTCAGAATTGATTGATCCCATGACCAAAAATATCGAAGCCGATACTGATGCACATCAAACCTTTCTTGATTTTTCAAATGAATTAACCCAGGCCTATGGTCAGACATTTGAATTCCAGACACAACTTCTGGAAACCATCATCGATGACCAAGCCTTACAGGAAATATTTTCCGAATCAGAGACGGACCAAGCGCCCGCCCTAAAAATTCCTGCCTATAGCCGTGACCGGTGTATGGAGTTCGCCATCGGCTCAGTCGCCAAAGTACTGGGGCCGGAGTTCGCAATCGTCGACACTTATAAAGCACGGGTGCGTCTGCCGGACGAACCGCTTATGCTGGTGGACAGGATTCTATCGGTAGAGGGTCAAAAAGCGTCTCTGACTTCGGGTCGCGTGGTGACGGAACATGATGTACAGCCTGGCGCGTGGTATCTGGACGGCGACCGGGCACCGGTATGCATATCGGTGGAAGCCGGCCAAGCCGACCTCTTCCTGTGCGCCTATCTGGGTATCGACCTAATGGTTAAAGGCGCAAGAACTTACCGACTCCTTGACGCGACCGTCAAATTCCACCGGGGTCTGCCCCGTCCCGGTGACGTTATTCGCTATGAAATTGAAATCGAAAAATTCGTACGCCAGGGCGACACGTATCTTTTCTTTTTTAAATTTGAAGGTTTTATCGGCAACATCCCTTTGATTACCATGGCCAATGGATGCGCAGGTTTTTTTACCGAAGAAGAGGTAAAAAATTCAGGTGGAATTATACTCACCGAAGCGGATACAAAACCCGCACAGGGTATAAAAGCTTCAGACTGGACGGACCTTGTCCCTGTTGGGGTTGAAAGTTATGATGACGCCGCCGTCGAAGCACTCCGCAACAGGGACCTTGAAGGGTGTTTTGGGAGTCCTTTTGATGGAATCGGGATCGCCGCGTCACTGACACTGCCGGGAGGTCGAATGAAATTGATCGACCGGGTTCTCCATCTCGACGCTTGCGGGGGACGTTACGGACTGGGACTGATCCGCGCCCAAGCAGATATCCATCCGGACGACTGGTTTCTAACCTGCCATTTCATGGACGACAAGGTGATGCCGGGAACACTGATGTATGAATGCTGCACGCATGCCCTGAGAATATTTATCCAACGACTGGGATGGGTTACAGATAAACCGGATGTCTGCTATGAACCGGTAACAGGTGTTGCAAGCGTATTGAAATGCCGGGGGCCGGTGACCCCGGACACCCGTCATGTGATTTACGAAGTCGAAATCAAAGAAATCGGATACATGCCGGAACCGTATGTTATCGCTGATGCGCATATGTATGCCGATGAGCACCGAATTGTTCAATTTAAAGACATGTCCATTAAGATGACCGGGATCACCCGCGAGGAGATTGAAGCGGGATGGGGGATAACGGGGGACGGAGGACAGAGGACGGAGGTCAGGGGACAGGGGACAGGGGACAGGGGACGGAGGATAGAGGACAGAGGACGGAGGACGGAGAGGTCAGAGGTCAGAGGTCAGAGGTCAGAAGGCGGAGGTCAGAGGACAGGGGGCAGAGGTCAGAGGACAGAGGTCAGAGGACGGGGGACAGAAGCCCGAAATCGTTCGTCAGGGGATCGAATCCGATATCCTGCAGCCTGCAGCCTTTGTCAAGTATCCAGTAAACCGCAGCCGGAACCGGACGATCTTTGACCGCCACAAAATCCTTGCATTTGCCGTTGGAAGTCCTTCTGAAGCATTTGGTGAACCTTATCAGGTGTTTGATGAAAAACGGCGTATTGCCCGCCTTCCAGGGCCGCCCTATTCCTTTCTGGACAGAATTACCCGGATCGAGCCGGATGCCTGGGTGTTGGAACCGGCTGGATGGATCGAAGCCGAGTATGATATACCACCGGATGCCTGGTATTTTAAGGCAAACCATATGCAGGCCATGCCGTTTTGCATCCTGCTGGAGATCGCGCTTCAACCGTGTGGATGGCTTGCGGCGTATATGGGATCGGCTTTGAAAAGCGACAAAGATTTAAAATTCAGAAATCTGGGCGGGGATGCGGTTTTGTACCGCAATGTCTTTCCGGATGTAACCCCCCTGGCCATGCGGACGCGCTTGAAACAACTGTCTTCAGCGGCGGATATGATCATAGAACAATTTGATATGGAGGTTTTGGCGGCCGATCAAATCATATATAAAGGTCAAACCTCATTTGGTTTTTTCACAGATGAGGCGCTCGCCCAGCAGGTGGGGATCCGTGATGCCTTGCAAAGTGCTTACCGACCCCCTCACGAGGAGATCCTTAGAGCCGATTCACATCGGTTTGAAGACACCGCCCCCATGACACCTGAAGACCCGCTGGTGGATCCGATGCCCACTCTGGCAATGCCGGCAAAGGCCTTACGGATGATTGATGAAATTGAGATCTATATTCCAGACGGCGGCCCTTGCGGTCTTGGCTTTATTCGCGGTCTCAAAATAGTGGACCCGCATGAATGGTTTTTCAAAGCCCATTTTTACCAGGATCCGGTGTGCCCGGGTTCTCTGGGAATTGAATCTTTTTTGCAATTGATAAAGTTTATGGCCCTTGATCGTTGGAAATATCTCGCTGAAAGTCACCAATTCGCGTTGATGACCGAAGAACCCCATCACTGGATTTATCGTGGTCAGATCATCCCGGAGAACAAAAAAATTGAGGTTGAAGCCGTGGTAACACGAATTCAGACCGAACCTGTCCCGAGTATTATGGCCAATGGATTTTTGAAAGTGGATGGGCTTTATATATATAAAATGGAAAATTTCGGGTTCCGGTTGATTCCGGTGGCAAGAAACGGACAACATAATTAATGTATTACTTTAATTACATTATTTAATTATCTATAATTACTTTAAATACTAATTATATTATTTACTGTCATATAAAATGAACCACGGACAAGGGGTGATCTGGCGATGAAATATTCCAAAGTGTACATTGATTCATTTGGATATGAACTTCCCCCCAATGTGGTAACCTCCGATGACCTGGAAAAACGTCTGGATCCTCTGTATGAAGCACTTCGTATCCAAAAGGGTCAACTCGAAGTGTTAACCGGAATTCAGGAACGAAGGTTCTGGGATCCGGGCTATCGAATGCATGAAGGCGCCACCAAAGCAGGCCAAAAAGCAATTCAAACCTCTGACATTTCGCCTGAATCCATCGGCATGCTCATTTATGGAGGGGTCTGCAGAGACAATCTCGAACCTGCAACCGCATGCGCGGTGTCGGAAGCCCTCGGACTCGGACCGGAAACTCATATTTATGATGTTTCAAACGCCTGCCTGGGTGTATTGAATGGAATCGTACAGGTGGCCAACGCCATTGAACTCGGCCAGATACAAGCCGGTTTGGTGGTATCCTGTGAATCCGCCCGTCAGATTATCGATTCCACCATCGACCGACTCCTTGCAGCCAAAGATATGAATCTTTTTAAAAAAACCATTGCAACTCTGACCGGCGGCTCTGGAGCCGTGGCAGTGCTTTTGACTGCTGGATCGGTTTCAAACCAAGGTCATCGACTCATCGGCGGGACCATCCGAAGCGCCACACAGCATCATAAACTGTGCCGCTGGGGACCGGATACGGGAATTCCTGCCAGCGGGCTGCACATTATGGAGACCGACTCTGTGGGTGTGCTGAAAAACGGCGTCACACTTGGGATTGAAACATTCGGTGCGTTCCGCAAAGCATTGGCATGGCCGGAGGATAAGCCGGACAAAATTATTTGCCATCAGGTCGGTTCGACCCATCAAAATACCATCCTTGAATCTATCGGCATTCCAAAAGAAAAGGATTTTACCACCTTCAAATACCTTGGTAATATTGGAACGGTGTCGCTTCCCATCACGGCAGCGATCGCCTCAGAACGCGAATTCCTTGTATCCGATGATCGGGTCGGATTTTTTGGGATCGGCAGCGGGTTGAACTGCCTGATGCTCGGAATCGAATGGTAGCAAACAAGAGAGATCTTTGCAAAAGCGGGTGTTTTGTAAATGAAGATTTTTAAAGGCAACAAGCCGGTTGATATTTCTCCGTTTCAACATCTTTATCCATTTAAATCCCATTACCTGGATTTAGATGGTTTGAAATATCATTATGTGGATGAAGGTACAGGTGATCCGGTCCTCATGATCCATGGAAATCCTACATGGTCTTTTTATTATCGTGAACTGATAAAAGCGCTTGCACCGAATTTCCGCACCATTGTACCTGACCATATCGGCTGTGGCCTCTCTGACAAACCGGACCTCAAACAATATGACTACCGGCTGAAAAGTCGTATTGACGACCTTGGCGCTCTAATTAATTTTCTCGGGCTAAAGCAAAAGATCACCCTGGTGATGCACGACTGGGGAGGAATCATCGGCATGGCCTATGCCTTGCAAAATCAGGAAAAGTTCAATCGCATCATCGTTATGAACACGGCCGCCTTTTTCCCCCCTGGAGGGCAAAGACTCCCTTTCAAATTGTGGGTTGTCCGGAATATCAGGACGTTGGCAACTCCGGCGGTTCTGGGGTTTAATCTTTTTGCCTATGCCGCCCTGTATATGGCCACGTCCAAAGGACTCACGCAAGATGTTAAAAAAGGCCTCGCTGCTCCATACAATTGCTGGAAAAACAGGATTGCCACCCTCAAATTTGTTCAGGACATCCCCGTGACCGAAGCGGATGTAAGTTATGGCTTGGTAAAATATGTGGATGTAAACCTCAATCATTTAAAAGATATTCCTCTACTCATATGTTGGGGCGAACGCGATTTTGTTTTTGACACCGCGTACTTTAATGAGTGGCGGCGCCGTTTTCCAAAAGCAGAAGCCCATTTGTTCTCAAATGCAGGCCATTATGTTCTTGAAGATGTACCTGAAAAAATTATTCCCCTAATAAGAGAATTTTTGTATAAGAATCCAGCTAAATGAACACTACCGACGAAATAAAAAAAAATAACCTCCTAAATGTCTCAGCGCATCTGAAAAGCATGGCCGTGGATCAGCCATACAAAAGGGCGGTCGTTTGCCCGGCGGGCATGGATAAAGACCGCCGGATTGGCTACGCCCACCTTACTTTTTTGCAGCTTGATCAGGAATCTGATTGCTTGGCCCATGGTTTGGCAAAGGCTG
>JAFDFH010000414.1 GCA_019309945.1 Deltaproteobacteria bacterium | reverse complement strand
AGGAGATATAGACCGGTGCCTCGTAACCCGGTACCAGTCGTTTGTAAGAATTAACCCACTGGTTGGTTACCGCAATAATTTCCCGCGCATGTTTCATGATCCCGGCGATATACCCTTTTGCAATTTTGGACAGGTTATAGGGATCCTGGCTGTCGTAAAAAAGATTTTTTTTGCCCTTAAAAAGCGATTGATGCACATGCATGCCGCTTCCGTTTTCACCAAAAATAGGTTTGGGCATGAAGGTGGCATAACACCCTTGCTGGCGCGCAACCTCCTTGACAACAATTCGATAGGTCATGGTTCCATCAGACATTTTAAGCGCGTCATCATACCTCAGGTCGATCTCATGCTGACTGGGTGCAACTTCATGATGACTGTACTCCACCTGTATTCCCATTTTTTGTAAGGCAAATATGGTCTCCCGCCTGAGATCTGCTCCCATATCCAGCGGACGGCTGTCGAAATACCCTCCGGTATCAAGCCCTGATGGTTGTTCGTTACTTTTAAAATAGAAATATTCTAGTTCCGGTCCAACATAAAACGTATACCCTTTCTCTTCTATAGTATTCAGCAGGCGTTTTAAAACATATCGCGGGTCACCCGCATACGGTGTCAGGTCAGGATTCATGATATCACAAAACATCCGGGCCACAGGTCTTTCATCCGGCCGCCAGGGAAGCAGTTGAAAGGTGCTGGGATCCGGCATGGCGATCATATCGCTTTCTTCGATGCGCGCAAAACCTTCAATGGAAGAGCCGTCAAAGCCCATGCCTTCCGACAGGCCCATTTCAAGTTCCGCTGGTGTCACGGCAAAGCTCTTTAACATCCCTAAAACATCCGTGAACCAGAACTGGATAAAACTGACATTTTTTTCTTTGACAAACTTCAGTACATCTTCTGCATTTTTACAATTCCCACAACTCATCTTACATACCCCCTTTGGTTTATTATTATGTTACAGAGCAAAGACGAAAAATTTCGATTCTCCTCTGAATATTTTGATACGGATCGTTACGATAAAATCAGACAAGGTTTCATACAAAGTGTGACCGGAAATAAACACAGTGTCAAGTTATAACCGTTTTTCATAATTTTTCAAGTATTCGGTGCAACGCATGGGTAAAAATAATCATCGTTTTCAAACGAGACCCGATGTTGTGACAGGGCCGGGTCGAAGAAAGCCTCTTTCATGATTGACACCATTTGAGTATGTTTCTATATTATATAAAACCTCTCAAATAAATGAATCTGCTTTGAGGTCAAGTCCTCTGTCGATGAATAAATGCATCATAATTGATAGTATGTGAACCTTTTCAATGGGCCGATGATACCGCCATCGGACCTGGTTGTATTTTTAAGAGACGGCCACAATAAACATGTAAAACGATGGCCCGCTTCCACAAGCTTTTATCATACGAAAAGATATCGGTGAAAAAATGAACAGAGTTCTAATCATTGGTGCCGGTGGTGTCGGTAATGTTGTGACTCGAAAGTGCGCTAAGGTTCCGGAAGTGTTTTCGGAAATTTTTCTTGCGAGTCGAACCATAGACAAATGTGAAAAAATAAAGAACAAAATCGACCGACGTATTGAAACGGCTCAGGTGGATGCGGATAATACCGGTGAACTCATTGCTCTTTTCAACAAGATATCGCCGGATCTCGTCATTAACGTAGCATTGCCCTATCAGGATCTTACGATTATGGATGCCTGTCTGGAGACCGGTGTTAATTACTTGGATACGGCCAATTATGAACCGCCTGATGAAGCGAAGTTCTACTATAAATGGCAATGGGATTATCACACCCGATTTAAAGAGCGCGGTATTATGGCCCTGCTGGGGTGCGGATTCGATCCAGGGGTCACTAATGTTTTCTGTGCCCATGCATTAAAGGAACATTTTGATGAAATTCATTTCGTCGATATCATGGATTGTAATGCCGGAGATCACGGGCTCCCGTTTGCCACCAATTTTAATCCTGAAATTAATATAAGGGAAGTAACCGCAAAAGGTAAATATTATGAAAACGGCCAGTGGATTGAAATCGAGCCCCTGAGCGTCCATAAATCCTTTGATTTCCCGGAAATCGGACACCGGGAAATGTATCTCATGTACCATGAAGAAATGGAATCCTTAACGAAAAATATTCCCCACATAAAAAGAATGCGATTCTGGATGACGTTTTCAGATGAATATCTGACCCATTTAAGGGTCCTGGAAAATGTGGGAATGACGCGTATCGACCCCGTCGCATTTCAGGGGTCTGAAATCGTACCGTTAAAGTTTTTAAAAGCGCTTTTGCCCGACCCGGGTTCACTGGGAAAAAATTACCGAGGCAAAACCTGTATCGGCTGCATGATTGAAGGTGTTAAGGATAAAACCCCTTTAAGCTATTATATTTATAATATCTGCGAACATGAAGTATGTTACAAAGAAGCCCAGGCCCAGGCGGTTTCGTACACAACCGGGGTTCCTGCCATGATCGGTGCGATGATGATGCTTAGCGGAACGTGGAAAGGTGAAGGGGTTTTTAACATAGAAGAATTTAACCCGACGCCCTTTATGGAAAAACTGGGATCGTATGGACTTCCCTGGACGGAAAAATTTTTATAAAGCCAAAATCCCTTACAATGATCCATTTCACAGGAGTTATTACCTGAATCTTGCACGAGTTGGAGGCTTTCATATGCAAGGCACTTAAGGGTGAAGCTATAGTGGGCTATTGCAAACCCTTAATAACACAGCAGATGAAAGCCTCCGGCTCGCCCGAAGGGTGAAAATTGATGAGAGCAATTGATCTTCATCCTTTTTACCATCTGGGTATTATGGATTAATTTCTAAATTTCTCTGGGGCCCTTGTTTATAGGCATTAAACCACTTTCTCATCAATTTGCATGCAAGATTAAGGTATTAAAATGATGCGTATTGACTTAAAAGATATTCCCACGCCCTGTTATGTCTGCGACGAATCCGTCCTTGAACAAAATCTGAAAATA
>JAFDFH010000076.1 GCA_019309945.1 Deltaproteobacteria bacterium | reverse complement strand
GGGTACCATTGTAATCTGTTTTTTTTTTTTTAATCCGTGATAAAGGCAGGTTGCAGTAATTGTGACACCAAAGAATATGGCTTTTACAAGCCCGACAGCGATATCAGAAGCAGTAATCGCTTTGGCGAGTTGTCCAAAGAAGTTGCCCATGGGGATCTCTGATATCATCCACACAATAGCATAGCCTCCAATAATGGACACGATATCAAAGACGATAAAAAGACAAAGTATCGATCAACCTTGGCAGGCAGATGATTCGCATGGGATCAAGGCCGGTCATTTCAATTGCTTCGATCTCATGAAAAACGGTCATATAGCTGATTTCTATTGTTACGGCGGTGGCGGATCTCAATATCACCAACAGGGCTGTAATGATCGGGCCGAGCTCGCGCACGATCAGAAGCACAGCCGTTTTACCGAGATCATATTGACCTGACACCCGGGTAAATTGAAAAATAAGCATGCTACCGATGATCAGTGCAAAGGGAATAATTATCGGAAGGGCCTGTACGGCAGTGAAATAGACTTGTTCCAAGACAATTCGCCGAACAAGAATTCGGCCTTCTTTTGGATTTGTAATGATCGAGGTGAACATTCTATAAGTAAAGGCAAATAGATTGAGTATGCGGTGGAAAGAAGTTAACGTTTTTCTGCCGAAATGCCCTGCGATTCGATCCATTGTCGTTTTCCGTTACCCTGTTTCGTCTCGGCCTAACTTCTCCTCAAACATCGTCGGTTTGGGGGAAAGCTTCGAGATCTGAAGGTTGACTTTCAGAATGTCTTACAATATAAAAAATTAAAAGGTCAACTAAATTAGGTAAATATTACACCCCGGTCTATAAGCGATTATTGCATTCGTGCGATCTCGAGGGGGGAAAAAGATACCTTTTTTTTGTGCCTTCGTGTCTGGCTGAACTTTTACCTTCTGTCTATCTGCAAGCAATCTTTTCATTGTACGCCATTTTAAATGGCGACCATTTTGATTTAGGATTTGCCGGATGATTCCAATGAAATCCTTTATTGTAAAAATCGCCAAGCATTATGCAGGAATTATTTCCATTTTTATTATCGTTATGGGAATTTTTACTTATTTTGTCGGAATTCAATTCCTTGACGACATAGAATTACAGACGATTGATTTGAGATTTAAAATCAGAGGGAGGATTTCACCTGGCGGAGAAGTGGTCCTGGCGGTTATTGATGAAAAGAGCATTGCCAAAGAGGGGAAATGGATCTGGCCAAGATCAAAGATGGCGGATTTAATTACAAAAGTTTCAGGAGCCGGCGCTAAGGTTATTGGATTTGATATTGGATTTCTTGAAGCGGATGAAAAAAGTGTTGTTCAAACCATCGATAAAATTCAAAAAGATTTAAAAAATCTTACATCTTCAAACATGGCAGTCACACGTTATCTGGATCGTCTAAGGATCAAAAGCGACCATGATCAATACCTGGCCGATGCGATAAGAAATTCAAGGGCAAAGGTGGTCCTCGGATATTTCTTTCAAATGGGCTCCGATGTATTAGGACATTTCAGTGAAGAAGACATCCGCACACATCAGAAGAATACCCGGTACTCTGCTTATAAAGCAATCCGGTACACATCCGCTGAAGCCCAGGAGATTCAACTTATAGAGGCAGCCGTTCCCCAGTCGAACATAGAGGCAATTTCCAGTGCAACGGATTACTCCGGCTTTTTCAATATGTTTCCCGACCCGGATGGCGTTTTTCGCTGGATTCCCGGCGTGATCAAATTCAAAGATATGCTATACGCGCCGTTATCTTTAATGTTGGTCAGCGCCTTTTTGGATACACCCCTTTCCCTGAATGTGGCTGAATATGGAATCGAAGATATACAGATTGGCAAGTTGTCCATACCGGCGGATGAATTCGGACGTATTCTGATAAATTATCGGGGGGAAGAAAAATCCTTTCCTCACATTCCTGTAACGGACATACTCAATGGCAATATTTCCAGCGATGCATTGCAGGACAAAATTGTACTGGTGGGGGCGACGGCTGTGGGGATTTATGATGTTCGGGTCACTCCCTTTGGAACCCTTTTCCCGGGACTTGAAATTCATGCAAATGTTGTGGACAGTGTACTGTCAAAAGATTTTATCCATCAACCGGGCTGGGCCAAAATCTTTGATCTCCTGGCGATTATTATTACCGGGACAATCCTTGGAATTGTGCTTCCCCGATCAGGAGTTATATCCGGTGCCGTGGTTGTGCTATCACTTTTATCCGGCTATGTTTGGTTATGCCAATTTCTTTTCTCCAAAGGGGGATGGATCCTTAACCTTGTTTATCCGTTAGCGGGAATCGTTTTTATATACATCAGCATTACGGTATACAGGTACTTTACAGAAACAAAGCAGAAAAGATTCATTAAAGATGCATTTTCGGCATATCTCGCTCCCGCGGTGGTCAGGCAGTTGATCGAAACACCGGACAAATTCAAACTGGGAGGTGAAAAGAAGAATATTACGGCATTTTTTTCAGATGTCCAGGGCTTTACAAGCATATCAGAAAAGCTTTCTCCCGAGGAACTGGTAGAGCTGTTAAATGAGTTTTTAACTGAAATGACTGATATTATCTTAAACCACGAGGGAACTGTTGACAAATTCGAAGGTGATGCCATCATTGCTTTTTTTGGAGCGCCCAACGATGTTCAAAATCATGCTGAAGTCGCTTGCAGGGCAAGTATCGAAATGCAAAAAAGACTAGTCGAACTTCGCGGAAAATGGAGGCATGATGGAAGACCGGAGCTTCGGATGCGGATCGGTCTTTGTACCGGATCGGCGGTCGTGGGAAATATGGGATCAAGAAACCGAATGGATTATACCATGATGGGAGATACGGTTAATATTGCCGCGAGATTGGAAGGGATTAACAAGGTTTACGGAATTTATGCGCTGATCAGTGATTCAACTTACAGGGCCGCCGGCGATGGGATCATGACCAGAGAGATCGATTCAGTGAATGTTGTCGGGAAGATTGAACCGGTAACAATTTATCAGTTGTTGGGATATCCCCAAGATATTGATGATCGCACCCAACAAATCGTAGATCACTACACCAAAGGTCTTGATGCTTACCAAAAGCGGGACTGGAATAGAGCCGTTGAGTCATTTAAAGCCGCTCTGAACATTGCCCCTGATGACGGTCCCAGCCAAACGATGCTGTCCCGCTGTAATGATTTCAAAGTAAACCCGCCGGGTGAAGACTGGGATGGTTCATATACCATGATATCCAAATAGACAAAAATTAAAGGTAACCGTTCACGGGTTCAAAGGTTCAGGGTTCAGAGGTTCGAAGTTCAATGCAAATCTCAACCGTTGATACGTCAAGCGGCCAAAACTTGCCGTTAAGGGCGCCTAACAGTTGCCCGCTTTGAAAAAAATTACCAGATGACTCCGCTTAACCATAAGTTTTGGAGAAGTAAAAAGGGGGTAACGATGAAAGCCGGAGTGAAATTTATACTGGTCTTCCCGATCATTGTGTGGTTCCTTGGTTTCAGCCTTCCTTCCTATTCCCAGAAAGAGATATCTATTTGATTATAAAAGGATTACCTTCACATGCCGGCGCCCGGCAAACAACGGATATTTTTAAACTCGACGAAAGCGGGATTATTGATGCCCGGCTGATCCGTTTTAAAAAAACCGTCGCGGAATACGATCTAAAATATCGCGGCTGGCCCGATCAGTTACTCAACGAATTACAGATGTCATACTTTAAAACCAACTATTTTGAATCTAAGCTCGAAAATATTTCGGGAAATAAATTGGTTATCCAAATAAAGTAGCATAACTTTGATCATAGGAGGATGGATATGAGCAAACGGAAGATTTCCTTTATCGGAATGGCAATTTTAGCTGCTTTTTTTCTTTACGCCTGTGTTGCTGCGGGCAAGAATCAATATGACATTGGAATGCAACTGAGCCAAGCCGGGAAGTATAATGAGGCGATTGCCTACCTGAACCAGGCGGTCGAAAAGGAACCCAATAATGCGGAATACCAAAAAGCCCTGGAGGATATGAAAGGGAAGCTGGTCGGCCAGTTTGTGTCACAGGGATTACAGGCACTGAATTCCCAGTCGCCGGTGACGATGGGGGCCATCAATAAAGCCAGGGTGGAGCTGGAGAAGGCCAATGAGATTGATTCGGCTAATCCTGCTGTCAAAGATTTTGCAAACCAGTTGGAAAAGCAGGAAAATATTTTACTTTCGGAAGTAAAAGATCTTTATTTGGATGCAAAACAGTTTATTGCCGACGAGGAATGGCTCAAGGCCTATTTTAATTTGCAGCAGGTTCAAAGCAGATTTCCAAGGTACGAAGATTCCTTCCAGCTTTTGTCGAAAGTCTCCAACCAGGGGGCTCAGTCGTTGTACATCCAGGCGAAATCGCTTTTTGACGCCGAAGACATCAAAGGGGCCATTGATAATCTTCGAAAAGCCCTTTCAATGCAAAGTGATCACGGGCCTTCCCGTGAGCTTTTGAGCCTGGCCCGGGAGCGTGACAATAAAGGTTATTTTGTCGAACAGGGTCGGGATGCAGTCATGGCTAAAAAATGGGACCGGGCGGTCAATTCATATAAACGGGCCCTTGAATATGATCCAGAGGATCAGGACCTGAGGCAGCTCATCGTTCACGTACGGACGAAAGCCGGACAATTCAACCTCCAAAAATCCAGGGCCCTGATGGATGAAGGGTGGTTACTAAAGGCCTTTGATGTTTATGGGGAGGCGGTCAAAAATATGGAGGAAAGGAATGATTATCAACTCAACAGCCTCCGAAGGGACCTCACGTCCCGGGCAAAATTTGTGGCCGGGCAATTCAAGGATCAGGGGCAGTTCGGCGGAGCCTGGTTCTGGTATAATGAAATAAAGTGCATTGACCCGGATTATCCGGATATTTTTTTCCTCACCCAGGAGATGGAGGACAGCATCAAACGGAGGGTCCAGAAGTCGATTGCCGTCTTTGATTTTGGCAGTCCGTCTGATACCGTGGATGCTGGAATTATTGTTGCCAACAATCTCATTACGTTTTTATTCAATAATGCCAGCGGAGACATCAAGATTCTGGAAAGGGAAAACCTAAAATCGATATTAGAGGAAATGAAACTGGGCCAGATCGGAGTGGTCTCGGCCCAGAGCGCTAAAGAAATGGGACGCGTGTACGGAATTGATGTGGCCATTATGGGAAGCGTTCTGTTGTTCAAAGTGGACAGTAGCGTATCTCAAGGTACAAAATCGGTGCGTTACAATGTTGGAGAGAAAATCGAGGACAATATTGAATATCTAAACTGGGCGGCCAAACATCCCAAACCGACCCCGACAGAACTGGCACAAGCGCCACCGGCCAAGATTAAAACCCCTGAATACACGGAAAAGGATTATATTGTTTCCAACCACAAAAAAGTTGGTTTTGTTCAGATCTCTTTCCGTATTGTGGATGTACGCACCGGTGAAAACATTCAGGTCAGAACCATTGAACGCAAAGAAAGCGTAGAGGATGAAACAAGCGCCGGGCTTCCGGAGGCAGGCATCCGTTTCGATCCTTTAGCAATTCCGACGGATACGGAGTTGCTCCAGAAAATGACGAATGAGGCAGTTGCTGATCTGGGCCGTGAAGCCTTGAGACCGCTGCAGAATCTGGAAAGAAAATATTTTAAGGAAGGTGAAAATTTTCTTAAACGTCGAGATAAACTCCAGGCGGCAGAACGTTTTATCGATGCCATCTTAGACGAAAATCTGAAAAGGTTACAAGGATCACCCCTGGCCGAAAAGTCCATGGAAAATCTTAAGGATATTTTTCGTGATTATAAAATTGAATTGGGAGGATAAATTGTGTCCCCTGTAAGGACCATAATAACGATCATCCTGATGTTTTTGTTTCTTATTGGCACGGTATCCCATTCACAGACCGAGTGCAATGCCCTGGCGGTCTTGAATCTTAGACCCACCATCATGGAGGCCATGCTATGACGGAGAGGTTTTGTATGCCCTGATCTCCGCTCTGGAAAAGAAAGGGACCATTGGTCTTGTGCCCAGGCGGGAAATGGAGGACATCCTTTTTCAGGCCGGACTGGAACAAGGGGATTGCCCGGAAATGGCCCTGGAAATCGGGAAAGTACTCGGCATCAACTTCGTCCTTTTCGGGCGGATAACCAAAAAAGTCGGACGGATTGAAACGAATGTCAGCCTCTTGGACGTTCAAGATGGACGGGTCATCAAATCATGGGTTCAGATGTTTGCAGGACGCGAAGACATTATGGCCCGCATCCCATCATTTGCCGAAGAATTGAGTGATGCCATTCTCAATGGGGCTCATCTCGCTGTCCCTTCAGCTGCTTCCGCGGTTCAGGAAACGCAATCCCAGGTCGCAATCGAGAATCTCAGGGCAAAAAGCAAGGAGGAGACAAACTAAAAAGACCGTTTGAGATGTTTTGAAAATCTTTTTTAAAACCCCTGGTCAAGGTATCCTCAAAATGATAAGATTTCTCAATGTAAACGAAGGAGGGATTATGAAGGAAAAACAGTCAATTTTTATGTTGGTTCTTATGGTATTACTCCTGGTTCCTGCGGCCGGATATTGTGATCAGGAGCAGGATTTCATTGAACAGGTCGGAAATGGAAGTATCAATTGGTCCCAAGGGATTATTCAGGGAAAAGGAATCGGTGCTCCGCCGGAAAAAGATTATGGTAAACCCCACGCGCGGCCATTGGCTTTAAGGGCTGCAAAACTGGATGCCTTGCGTAACATTCTTGAGGTTGTGAACGGGGTCAGGATTGATTCGACCACCGTTGTCAGAGACTTTGCTATTGAAAGCGATATCATTATGACAAAGGTAGAGGGAATGGTAAGAGGTGCGCGCCAGGTAAAACAGGAATATTTGTCCGATGGGACCGTGGAGATTATCATGGCGGTTGACATGCGTGGCGGATTTGCTCAGCTGGTTCTTCCCCAGGATATAAAGCAGGTGGAACCGATTACAGCAATGGTACCTGCTCAGAAGGCTTCCGGTGTATTAACGGGGCTGGTCGTCAATGCAAAGGGACTTAATGTGAGGCCTGCTATGGCTCCGAAAATACTGGATGAAAATGGGCAGGAGGTCTATGGATCAGCGTTTGTCAGCCGTGAATATGCCGTGCAACAGGGGATGAGTGGGTATGGAAAGAATCTTATAGAAGCTCAGCGCAATCCACGGGTAACAGATAATCCATTAACGGTTAAAGGTTTAAGGACAGAGGGGCCCGGACGCTCTGATATTGTTATTAGCAATGCAGACGCTGCCAGGCTCAAAAACGCTTCTGAACATCTTTCCTTCCTGAAAAAATGTCGCGTAATGATTGTGGTCGATTAGCCGGACGATTTTTCCGGATGGATCACATTATTTGAATGTAAACCCATCCCTTAATTACGGAATTCAAGCGGATGGAAATAACAGAATATTAATACGGGGATATTATAGTAAGGAGGAAATATGGTTTTTAGAAAAATACAATTCATCGGTGTGATTATCGGTGTGCTGTTTCTGTTTTCATGCGGCCCGAAGGCGGTGGCGCCAAAAGCAGAACTCGATACGCCTGAGCACCATGTGGCAAATGGTAACAAGCTGTTGAAATCCGGTAAAATTGATGACGCTTTCAATGAGTTCAACAGGGCCAAAGAGTTGGATCCAATGTATTCACCTGCATATTTGGGACTTGGCCTTGTGATGGGTGTAAAAGGTGATTTTGACAGCGGTTTCAAGGCCATGAAAACCGCTAAAAATTATGCCAAGAACACGGAAGAAAAAGCAGCTGTCTATGTCGGATATATGCGGCTTTTTACGCTAGGTAACGATAAAGTAGATGAAGACTGGTTAAAAGAGGTTCAAGGCTGGTATAAAAAAGCAATCAAAATCGCCCCGGATCTGCCGGATCCATATTACTATATGGGCATCGCTTATAAAAAAGCTTATAGGTTCCGTGCGTCTGCCGGTGAGTTTACCCGGGTGCTTGATCTCGATAAAGGGTATGCGGCGGAAGCTGACAGGGAATATGCCATTATCCAGAAGATCGAGCGTGCAATGCCCGGCACGAAGGTGGGCAAAAAGATTGCGCTGCTTGATAAAATAACACGTGCGGATGTGGCCGCGCTTTTTATTGAAGAGCTAAAAATTGATGAACTTTTTTCAAGACGAACACCCAAGACCTTCGACACTTCTTTTAAGAGTCCTGAAAAAGACTTTGTTTCAGGAGAATACAAAAAAATCCCCCCGGCCACGGATATTGAAGATCATGTATTAAAAGTCGATATAGAGGCCGTCATTGCAATCGGGATAAAAGGGCTTCAACCCTTTCCCGACCATACCTATAAACCGTATCAAACCATCACCCGCGCTGAATTTGCGATGATGGTTGAGGATATCCTGGCAAAAATTACCTGGAATGAAAACCTTTCCACCCAGTTTATCGGCAGCCCGTCACCCTTTCCGGACCTGAGAAATGATCTGCCCTATTTTAATGCCGTTATGGTATGTACCACACGCGGTATCATTGAACCCAAGGATATTGGAACCGGGGAGTTTGGCCCTATGGAAGCTGTTTCAGGCGCGGAAGCACTGTTAAGTATCAGGCTCCTTAAAACCCAGCTTCAAAAGTACTAAAAGCTAAATAGGACCCGAACGAAAACCAGATCGTTTTTCCAAGTTCAAGGAAGGTGATCCACCTGAGATGGATTGACCGCAGGAATACATTGCGTATGTAAAATGATGTAGGGGGCTAAAACAACCGATAACGAGTAACGCCTAAACATTGTGGAGCAGTTGACATGAGGCTTTTTAAAACGAGCAGAATACAATGGGTGTTGATTTCGATTTTTCTGGTAC
>JAFDFH010000413.1 GCA_019309945.1 Deltaproteobacteria bacterium | reverse complement strand
TGGGACAGATTATTTGCAACGCTGGGTATCATTCCTTTATTAGCAGTAATTGGCTATCAGAAGTGGACGAAGCAATTGAAGATTTTCTTCTGGGTCATCGTCCCTGTCTGGTTTATCATCCATCTGTTTGGCTCTGTCATCGCTGAGTCAAGACTTTTCTTAGTTCCCTATGCGATGGTGTTTATTCCCGGGGCTCTGCTATTTGCCCAAAAAAGCGCTGCGCCGGACCGCGAGTCTGCTAACGCTTCATAGCAGCAGGTGGCAGGAGTCCATTTGCCGTCAGATCATGGAAGCTGACGGTTGATATCCAAAGCAAAACTCCCGCAGTTCATGCGGGATCTTGTTATTTATGAGAGGTGCGCCGTACAGGGATCGAACCTGTGACCTTGGGCTTAAAAGCCCTAGTGTCAGTATGCATTAGATAGCTGTTAACCTACCGGACAGAGGTATTATTCCTATTCGTATACAGATTCTTGATATAGCCTAACGGCTTTGAGCTGAGCGGCCGGGGCATGCCCGCCCGCACTTTTTAGAAATGCGCATCGGGTATTGACCCCTTTCGGTTTGGCATTCTCCAACAAGTAGCTAGTGTCGATAATTTCTTTCAATCTTTCATGCGATCCGGAAGGGAAATCTATCGAACTGATCCGGATTGAGCTTGAGGAAGTTGATATATATATTGGCACCCAGCCTCACAAAAATGAGCACAGTAAACGCGATAAAGCCCGTGCCGTACGACATTGTCGTAAAGAAGGGAAGTAAAAAGATCCAGAAAACCAGATTGTAGGCCTTCCTGATGAGGCCAAGTGTTCGCGTGGACCCCTGATTAACGGAACCGTTTTTGGCTGTATTTTTCCGAAGCCATGCGAACCGCATAGCAGTGTGTCCTTCGACGATCATTCAATAAACCACTCCGATAACCGATAACCCGATCAATCCACCCTTTCCCGACCAAAATGAATTGGAAAAAGCGTAGACAACATAAATCAAAGCGGGAATTCCCAGCCCGAGTGAAATCAAATTATTCCATTGCACAGTTAAGAATCTGTCCTTTGTCATTGTGACCATCCTTTCCACTTATCTATTCCCGGGATAGACGCCTGCAATTGCTTTTAGATTGGCCCTCTCTTTCACCGTTTGTGCTCCTATTCATCTGCGCGTTTTAAGCCAATCGATTCACCTCATGCTTCATGTTTAGACCACTTCCATGCATATAGTACAGTCAGCACATTGAACACAAGGCCGAGAACGATCAGAAATTGGTCATATGCTGAAGCGTAAGTGGGCAATCCAATGAGATTCAGGGCAAAAAAGAAGATCGCCAGGATGATGTTTGCCCATCGATTCGCTTTGTGCTTTAGCGTCAGGGTCAAAACAACCATGACAATGGGGATTGCCATTAATATCGTCATTCCCAGCCACATCATCTGCGTTGCTTGCAGACCACCCAAATCATCTCCAACGGAAAAGTCCCCGCTCATCATCCGCAGCACGTCCCCCTGTTGATATGCCAGCATCAGGGCTACCCATAATGCGGACAGCTTGATTTGCACGTCTTCCAGTTTTCTTGCGGGAGGTTTGATGTTATCCATTGTTTTCTCTTTCATGAATGAAAATAAAAGCTGTTCTATAGCTGCTTCTTGTGTTGAACACCCGTGGCGCTTGCGCAGACCTGTGTCGCGCCCATCAATAAGCGGCAATGTTTCAGCGCTTTAATTTGATATTCGAGTCAACGATGATGATTACTTTTCCGCGGGAATGTCCTTTTCCATAATGCAGGAGCGCTTCAGCAACTTCACCCAGCGGGAACTGGCTATCAATTACGGGTACGACTTTGCCATTTTCGATAAGATCGGTGATAAAAACAAGATCATCCTGGCTAGGTTTGACCTCCAAATTCACCAAAGTCTTGCCCCCCTCTTCTGACATTCGGGATCCCTTAAGCATTGCTTCAAACACCTGCTTCATGGACCCACCGGCCATGACATAAGTGCCCCTGGGGCTCAACGCATGCTTGTAATCAAGGATCGGACGATATCCAGCCGTCGCAAGAATCAGGTCATAAAGTTCGCCATTTTGGGCGAAATCTTCCCTTTTGTAGTCGATGACATGGTCAGCACCGAGCGAGCGCACCAGGTCCACATTTTTCGTGCTGCACACCCCGGTCACCTCAGCCCCGAAGGATTTTGCGAGCTGAACCGCAAACGTGCCGATCCCACCAGAAGCACCGACGATGAGAACTTTATGCCCTCGCTTTATCCGTCCTTCATTGCGGAGACCCTGCAAGGCGACGAGTGCCGCCTGTGGTACCGCGGCGGCTTCTTCGAATGTAAGATTGGCCGGCTTCAGTGCGAATACATTTTCCGGACCAGTCACAAACTCAGCAAAGCCCCCCCAACCAGATTCCGATACGTCCCCGAACACTTCATCACCGGGCTGAAACTGCGTTACATTCTTGCCAACCTCTTCAACCAGCCCGGCGATATCCGCGCCGAGAATCGGATATTTTGGTTTGAGCAGCACCGAAAACATCATGCGGACCATAAAGGGAACGCCCCGTACAAAAGTCCAATCTGAGAAATTTACAGCGGCTGCATGAACCTTCACCTGGATTTCATCATCCTCGGGAGCAGGTTTGTCTACTTCTTTAATCTCAAGAACCTTATTTGGTGGTCCATATTTTCGATAAACTACTGCTTTCATTTTGTTAGCCATCCTGTTTTTTCCTTTCCTGCCTGGTTGTACGTAAAAAAAAAAAAAAAGTGAGTTACAAAGTCGAGAGAGTAGATCAATGCATGCGCCAGAACCAACGGCCATAGCTTGCGCCCCACGGCTAGGTAAATCCCGAGTGCCATATTCCCTGTGATCTCATCCGGAATGTCCAGTAAGGCCGCCAAGCCTTTCATTAGGATGAAAATATAGGGTCAGCTGGATCAGAATTCTATAAGCAGCTCGTAAACGGCCTTGTTCATCATTCCAAAATAGGTCTTTGATAAATT
>JAFDFH010000075.1 GCA_019309945.1 Deltaproteobacteria bacterium | reverse complement strand
GGTTCAGTGTTCAACGTTCAGGGTTAGGGACAAGGACAAAATTGAAGACCCGAAGTCCTCGTAAAAAATGCTGGTTTGGCCGCATAATTGCAAATGCGCCACCAACTTTCAGATTGGGAATGACGAAGCCGGGCGCGTCTCACATAAATACGCCTTCAAAATGGAGTCCGCAGACAAGAACGCAACCTTGAACCTCTGAACCCGTGAACGGCTACCGTTATTTCAACACCCCGGCATACTATCATTTATCGATCCCAGCCTGGGAATCCAGGGCCTTTTTAAGGTTAATTTGGGCCTCGGAAAATCCCGGATCAATCCGCAAGGCCTCCTTAAAACAGGTAATCGCCCTGCCAATCTTACCCTGCGTAACCAGAATAAGTCCCAGGTTATTGTAGGCCTTTGAAAAATCAGGATCGATTCGCAACGCCGCTCGATAGTGCCGGATAGCATCTTCTGAGCGGCCTTCTTTTGCCAAAGCATTCCCCAGATTGTAATGGACCTCGGCAAAATCAGGATCGATTCGCAACGCCTCTCTGTAGTGGCGAATCGCTTCTGCGGTTCTTCCCTCCTCAGTCAGAATGTTTCCCAGGTTACTATGCGCTTCGGCAAAATCGGGATCAATCTGCAGCGCCTCCCGGTAGTGTCGAAAAGCTTCGGCCGTCCGGCCGAGTTTCAGATACGCTGCCCCGAGGTTGTTGTGTGCTTGTGAAAAATTCGGAGTTATCTGCAGCGCCTTTGAATAATGAGAAATGGCCTGGGTGAACCTTCCCTGTTCCGCAAAAATAACGCCAAGGTTGTAATGCATGGCGTCGTTGTTCTGTGTGACTTCGATGGCATGTTGATAAAGGGTCAGACTCTCTTTCCAGTATTTCGTCTGCACCCAGGTGCTTACCATAAGAATTGAAAGCAAAAAGACCGAAATTATGGCAAGTCCCTTATCTTTGTAGCGCGAATCTGGTACTACGGCGGGGATCCCCCAGGCAGCCATTATAAACAGCCCGATAAGTGGTATATATGCAAATCGATCGGCCATGGCCGGCCAGAGCCCGACCTGCGCCAACCCCATAGCTGGAAACAAGGTTCCAAGGTACCACATCCAGCCGACCCCCAAGTACGGTTTTGCTCTTATAACCAGAAGCACGCTGATCGTTATCCCTGCTATTCCCACAGCGGCGCCGATGGCCTGCCAAACCGGTACCACCTGCGGGTATGGGTAAAATATAGCCAGATTATGGGGCCATAACATATTCCCAATATATTTTATATAAGAAACCAACGCGTTTTCAAAACGAAGCGTCATGGGAATCGATTCGATTGAAGCCATGGTCCCAAATGTTTTTACAGACAGCGAAGACATTATGATCGAAAAAGCGGAAAAGATAAAAAATGGAATTTTTTCCAGGACCAGATGAAAAAAGGGGCGTAGCCCTTTAAAGTCAAAACGCCCCAAGGGCCAGTAATCGATCAACAGGAGCACAAACGGTAAGCTTACCAGCATTGGCTTTGTCATTAGACCCAGACAAAAAATAGCTAACGTTATCAGATATTTAAGAAGTTTGGGCTGTTTTATGTAATTCACATAAGCCAGTATCGTAAGCATCCAGAACCAACAATAACGTGTTTGCCAGATGAAGAATCAGATTGGTTCGGTGGTGCATGCCCGGAGTGAGACCGTAAAGGTGGCAGTCGAGCATGTGGGAAAGCCATGTTAATGGATGCCAGTATGTTTTTTCTTTATCCGCAAAACTAAAGGACCAGACGATACCCTCAAAAGTTAACCCATCCCGGACATAGCGATTATCAGTAACATACAAGGGATCATCAAAACTAATGAAATCATGATGCCTCACCTGGCCGTAAACGACAAGCGTCGCGATGACCAGACCTAGACAGATCAGAAAATCCAAGCGGGCGTTAAGAAAGTTTTTCAGACGTCTTTCCTCCCAAGGGTAATCGTTGCAAACATCGCCCAGATATCCATCCAGGGTTCCAGTTTTGCTTCTATTCGACGGACCAAACCAAATAAACATCCGGGGACAAGCGTTCGAAAAGATACTCCACCAGACAAAAGGTAGGAAAACGGCATATGCAATTTAATCTCCTGAATATGCCATTGAGGAAATTCTTGTTCAAATTTTATTCGATCGCGTTTAAAGACGATCCAGGGCAATGCCTGATTGGCCCCGGATAGCGGTCCGGTCTTTGGAAAACCCCATTCTTTCGAATCAGGATCAAATGGCTCATGATGCAAATATTGGTACACCCATCGTGACCATGATGTGGTCCAGGGTTCGATCATGACAATTCGCCCCCCGGGTTTTATACAATAGGATGCCTCGGCAAAAAAAAGATTTGCATTGGGGAGGTGATGGAATACATCAATCATAACGATTCCGCTCAAGGCCGCTTTAGCAAAAGGAAGGCATTGTCCATCCAGCACAATATCGACATGAGGAATGCGAAGTATTTCTGATGTGATTAGATCAGGAAAAACATCTTTAAGAAATCCGCCGCCGGACCCTAGTTCAAGGACAGGTCCCGTGATGTTCCCCGACATCGACCTTAATATGGAGTCATACCATTGAAGGTATATTTTCTTTAAAAAGGATTTTTCTTGAATAATTTGTGAATGACAAAGAGTGATGCCTGGAGCGTCTATATTTGAGTCCTGAATGAGAGGGTGTGCTAAAATTGACTTTATGATGTTTTTGAACATAAGCGTGAGAACTTAGGGGCTTCGCCCCAATTGGTAGATTGGAAAAATGGGATACTGGTTAAAATTTTCGCAGGCTTTGATCTCGAACAAAAATCCTCGTTTCCGGACGGACACTATATGAATTTTATTCGCCTGGCGGCAAAAAAAACCATTTTCAACAACAACCATCCATGCCGCCAGCGATCGATATTTGTTTCACCGTAAGTGCGGGACCGATAACGAATCGGCACCTCTGCGATTTTTAAGTTGAGCTTGGTTGCCCCGAATAAAAGATCAAAATCGCCAAAAGGGTCAAAATCGCCAAAATAGTCGCGATGCTTTGCGATCAGCTCGTAATCCTGCTTCCATAGAACTTTTGTGCCGCAAAGGGTATCCTTTATCGGTTGCCCCAGTAACCAGGTAAAGGCCAGGCTGAAAAATTTGTTCCCGATAATATTAAAATACCGCATGGACTGATCCTCCATGGGATAAACGAGGCGAACCCCATTGATAAATTCGCCCTTACCCGCAACAAGGGCCGCAACAAAGCGCGGTAAATCTTCCGGCGGTACGGTTAAGTCCGCATCCAGAATCATAAGGATATCCCCGCCGGCCTTCTCAAATCCTAACCTGACGGCGTCTCCTTTTCCCTTTCCGGGTTGTTGAAACAGCCTGCATTTTTTCTCTGGAAAATTCTTTATCATCTTTTCAATGGTTTCGTAGGTACGATCCTGGGAATGACCTTCAACAAACACAAGCTCCGTTTCGCTGCCAAGGGAAGGAACACGTTTAAAAATATTTTCAATATTCCCGGCCTCATTGCGCGCAGCGATAATAACCGAAACAGAAGGTTGCTTTTTTAGCGTCGTTCGCGAAAGGGCCGGGGCCGGCCGGGCCACCACAAAATTCGTTAGTGTAAACCACATAAAAGGTAACACATTTGCCAGAAATCGGTTCGCCGGTTTGGATAACAGGGGAATCCGCAAAGGCAGCAAAATACTACAATAACGTTTGATGACCTCAAAGCCTGTGAGATCCAGCAGGTTAAAAATATCGTAGGGCGAAAACCAGTTCTGTTCCAGGACATCCGCACCCATCCCCAACCCTTTGACAACCGCGAGGGGCATACGCCAGAGGTTATTATAAAAATTCAAGACGATACGTGTGCGGGGATGGACGAAGGCTTGAAGATTTTCGAGGAGCATCTGCAGATCCCATAAATCATTCACCAGATCAGACAGTATAACAACGTCAAATGGCTTTTTAAAAGCGATCTCATGCGCATCGGCCTGAATAAACATTAAATCGGGATGGTTCTTGGCAGCGCACCGAAGCATCTTTCCCGAGAATTCTACACCAACCCCGAAAGAGGGTTGCAGGGAGGCCAATAAGTCACCATGACCGCATCCGAGTTCCAGAATTCGTAAGCCCGGAGGAATAAAAAACCGATAATAGTGCTGAAGAAGTTTTTGATAAAACGCACCGATGCGTCTAGGGTTTTCTTTTTTTTGAGAAACCCGATCCCAATGTGCGATGCGTTCTTGCTGGTAAAGATGTTTAATCGGATCACCGTTTGGGGGTGATGATGTTGTTGGATTAGAATGAATGGTGCGATCTCCTTCCTTTGTAACTTCTCAATATGTTCCGTAAGGCCCGCTGCGCCATCCGGTAATTTTTTTTCAATACGGACAAAACTTGCCGTTAAGGGCACCTAACAGTGACCCGCGCACGGGATCTAAAATGAGTATGTCACTTAGCACAAACAGACTACAATCAACAATTTATGCTGTTCGGGTCACTGTAAGCCGCCCTAAACTCCTTCAAACAGTTGCCCGCTTTGAAAAAAAATTACCGGATGACTCCGCTGGTAGGTTTAACCATAAGTTTTTGAAAAGTTACTTCCCTTGAGCTAAACCGTATTTTTTTCCGCTTTGATCAAAAGTATAGTTGCAATCGTTGTCGGCATGATTCTGGCATCCGCCCAGGCAATTCCCATATAGGCGCGATTGATCCATTTGAACAGGAATGTCACAGTCATCATCACCTTGGAATTCCATTTTTCTTTTTCATAGTTTGGCCTCACCCTTTGCATCCGAGAAAAACAATACACAATAAAACACATGGTTACCTTTTCAACGGGACCCAGCACACGCTGACATGCAACCGGTTTAAAACCAGCCGCTGACAATCGGTCTTGCATCTCATGGAGCTCATACCGGCGAAGGTGGTTTACAAAACGATCGTCGTTAGCAAAATATCTTTTCCTGTGAGGAAAAGTGAGGATAATATGGCCGGCTTTTCTCAAAACCCGGGCCATTTCTCTTAAAGCATTCCTGTCATCCGGTAAATGCTCGAGCACTTCTGAGCAAATCGTGCAAGCAAAACTACCGGATTTAAAGGGAAGGTGCATGCAATCGGCTGTGATATACCATCCTTTTTGATGGGTGTCTCTGAGTATCCGCAAAGCAGAAAAGGATAAATCGGTATAGATAATCCGGGTCGTGCGTGTCATGACCGGAGAAATTCCGCTGCCAACCTCCAGAATCAAACCCGGCGCCGGGTTTTGCAAATGTTTTTCGACAGCCATCTTTCTGAGAAGATAATTGTAAAGATAATTTTTCAGAAGAATGTAGCGGCCTTCTTTAAAAAAATCTTGAAAACGATTCGTCTGCGAGTGGCTCATTGTTAACTCTTATACCCCATTTGATATAAACTTCAACAGGAGGTTGAGACGAAGGCCCTCCAGGTCTACTGTTTTGAAAATAATGCTGATTTTATAATCTTCATTCTTGCCAGGCGAAATAACAGCGCTGTATACAGACAACCAAAACCGTATTTAATGCTTCGATACAGGTTAATTGATGAAGCCTCCGTAAAATAATTTGTGGGGCAACTGATCTCGGCAATCGTATAGCCAAGCCATACGATCTGGGCAAGCACCTGATTATCGAATACAAAGTCATCCGAATTGGCCTCAAGCGGTAACAATTCGATCACCTCTTTTGAGAAGGCTCGATAGCCGGTATGGTATTCGGAAAGCCCCGCTCCTAAAAGGATATTTTCAACATAGGTAAGAAACCGATTGGAGATAAATCTCCAGAGGGGCATTCCGCCCTTTAACGCGTACCCTCCTAAAATCCTGGAACCCAGTACACAGTGATAAAGACCGTTTCCGATCAGGGCAACCATGGCCGGAATTAGCTTGGGCGTGTACTGGTAATCGGGATGAACCATAATAACGATATCAGCACCCGCTTCCAGGGCAAGTTTATAGCATGATTTCTGGTTGGCGCCGTACCCCAGATTTTTTTCATGGGCGTAGACGGTTGTATGGGGCAGCGTCTTTGCAATGGAAACGGTTTCATCCCGGCTACCATCATCAACAACAATGACCCGGTCTACAACGGCCTGCGCCATAACTTCATCATAGGTTCTCTGAAGTGTCTGGGCGGCATTGTAAGCCGGCATGACAACAACGACTTTTTTGTCTCTAAACATATAGCAATTCCTTACTAAAACACAAAATAAGCAAAATAAGCGCTAACCGCCCAGCAGGCGATAATGCCATACAGACCTGCTCGCAAAAGCGGTTTTCGTGTCAAAATGTCAAATCCTCCGGCACAAAGTACAGCGTAACACGGAATAAGACCCATTGTATATGATGCTTTTCCAATGGAGTAAATCGGAATAGTAAGGAAAAGGTAAAGGATCGCCAAGACAAAAACGGTTATGCAACAGACAGCAAAAAGTGTGCCTTGTCGCAGTGACTGGGCTGGTTTTTTTAACGCTCCAAGAATTCCGATAAAGATTGCGGCAGATGGAAAAAGCGACAACCATGCACTGGATAGTAAAAATCCATAGTTCCACGGAGGACGATGGGAATACACACATATTCCACTCAGAAAGCCATCCATCCACATCGTGGAATATAGAGAGTCCCAGATCCCAACAACTCCAGCGTAGATCGGAAAGCAGAGGGCCTGACCAAAGCTGAAGAATTGTTTGAGTGTTCTGTACCCGGGATCCTGCCACCACATAATATTTCGGGAGGTATCCCAACCACCGATGAAAAAATGTCCCAACTCAATCCAGTTTCGCACATAATACCAACCGCAAACGAGGAACGCAACGCCGATTACCAGGCTGATACGCTGTGCTAGGAGAACAACGGGTCTTGCGGTCAGGCCGTCGCCCGTAAAATGGGTGTACGCAATAAAGAACACAACCGGAAAAATGAGGAGAATCGCTGATATTTTCGTAAGAATCGCAAGCCCCAGGCAAAGGCCCATGAAAAGAAAATTTTTTCTTGACGGCAGAGAGGGAGAGCGCAAGAGCTTAAAAACAAGAACAACAACAATCCCTGAAAGGAAGCCTGACATCGGCTCGGTCCCGACAACCTGAGACATGTAAATATTCATCGGAAGTAATCCTCCGACTACCACGCCGAGCGCTTGCAGATCCTCTCTTCCCGGGTACACGTATCGCAACGCACGGTAACAGAGCTCAACCTGAGCCGCACCGCATAAAAGAGGTACGATACGCAAGATCCTAACAACTGTCTCCATGGAAAAAAAATTTAAAAAGACCTTATAGATACAGGCAGACAAAATATAGAAAAAAGGGGCCTCAAACATCTGCCATCCCTCTGTGGGCAAAGGAATACGCTGGTTTTCGGCCAGGTATTGGATATATCTCAGATGTTCACTGTAATCCATGCCGATGTGGAGGGGAACTTTTCCGATGTTGTTTATCGCCAGAACCATCCAGGACAATAAAAGTATCCAGCGGATCCCTTGCGCGGTAAGGATAGCACGCACCAACCGGTAAGGCCGGTCTACCCGTGCCCACAAAAGGCTGAAAATGGCGACGACCAGAAATACCGGCAAAAAGACGTGTAATTGTGCAAGCAAGGCCTGGTCCGCGCGTTGAAATAGGCCTGAAAGCAAAAGTGGTGGAATATTGTCGACCGACAACGCATAAATCCAGTTTTTTCCGTCATTGCTAACCTCCCAGTGTTCCCCCGTATACAGTTTTAGCGCTTTGCAGTAAGCAAGGAGTGCAGGATGCCCATTGGGGTTCAGGACTTTTATGCGAAGCTCATGGAGACCAGGGTTTAAAGCAGGAGCAAGGTTGATGCCGTAAGATTGCTTCCACGTATCGAGATGCGCAAGGGGATCGTGCTTGAAGAGAAGCCGGCCGTCAAGCCATACGGCGGCACACTTCATGGCCCGAAAATTAAGGACCGCTTTAGATGAAATTTTTTCTACCTTAAAGAAGGATCTAAAAATTGTAACGCGTTCTTGAGGACGGCGGGCAGTCGGAATTGTTGGTTCACGGAAACGAATCCATTCTGCTCCCTGCTCTGAAAAAAGAAGTGGGATATTGGGATCAGCAATATTTTTTCGTATTAATACGACTCCAGCTATAAGAAAGAATATAAAGCAAGCAATTACGCTGATTAGCAGATGCCGCCTTTTGAACCGAAGACCGGTTTTGTCGGATAATGACAACAATTGTTCCCTTCTTAATTAGTGTCCATCCAGAAACGGTCTTTTTGCCCGATCTCTGCGTTATGCTCAAAATTTTATCCTCGGAATATCAACTATATGCCTGTGATAAAATTTTTCGCAGGCCCCTCCGGGGCGTAGGCCCCACGGGCCGGAGGCTTGATCTCGAACAAAAATCCTCGTTTCTGGACGGACACTATTTATGACGAGTATTTCTGGGGCCTTGGAGCTGTTGAAAACACTTTAATGAACCAATATAATTTTTTTGTAGTATAAAGATCCCCTGATATTAACAAAATTTTTATCTGTTTTGAGAAGATCCCAGTTGTCAAAACCTTTCTCGACCGCTATTTTCAGCCAATAAATCGAATCTTCCATATTTTCCTGCCTTGCGTGTATACCGGAAATAAAATAGTAAGCATCAGCATTATCCGGTTGAAGCCTTATCGTCTTTTTTAATAAAGAAAGGGCCTTATCATATTTCCCCTTTATCGCATAAGCGATTGCCAGACTTGTCAGGGCACGGACAGACCCTGGTTGAATCAACAGCATTTTTTCATAGCAGTCGATTGCCTTATCCAATTCTCCTTTCCACTTATACAGATTCCCCAGCTTAAAATACAATGATGGGTCTTGGGGGTTAATTCTCAGTGCCTCCAGTATTTCCGTGACAGCGTCATCGATCTTATCCCGGGCTGCTGATAATTCTTGAATGTTGTTTTGGGCGACGGCAAAATCAGGTTTTATTTGTAACGCCTCTGAAAAATGGACGATCGCCTCGGCTGTTCTACCTTGCTGTGCCAGGGCCGCGCCAAGGTTATTGTGTGCCTCAGCATAACCAGGGTATATGCGCAAGGCCTCCATATAATGGTTAATGGCCTCATCAAATTTCCCCTGGCCATACAAAACAATACCCAGGTTATAGTGGGCTTCACTGTAATCAGAATCTATCCGCAAGGCCTCAGAGTAGTGTCGGATTGCTTCTTCGGTTTTACCCTCCCCCAGAAGAACATTCCCTAAATTGTTATATACTTTTGCATAAAGAGGGTTTATGCGCAAGGCCTCCAAATAATGGTCGATGGCCTCAGCCTTCCTACCCTTTTCGGCCAAAGCAATACCCAGATTGTTGTGTGCATCAGCATAATCGGACCGTATCCCTAACGCCTCGCGATACTGTTCGACAGCCTCGGTTAGCCTGCCCTGTTTTTGCAAAACAGCACCCAGATTGTTATGGGCCACGTAGTTATCGGCAGTTATATCAAGCGCATGTTCATAAAGCGGAATACTGTTTTCCCAATACCGTACTTGGAACCACGTGGTCACAGTAAAGAATGAAAGCAGTACAGCCGTTATTGTTACCAACCCCTCCTTTTTGTAACGCCATCTCTTAAAAATTTCAGGAATACCCCAGGCGATCATAATAAACAAACCAATAAGCGGCACATAGGTGTAACGGTCAGCCATGGCCTGAGACCCTATTTGTACGAGTCCGATTACGGGTACAAGGGTGCCGAGGTACCATAGCCATCCTACCGCAAACCAGGGAAATCGCCGCACATTCCTTATTGACAGCAAGGATATGGATAGAAGCAACAAAAATGCCCCGCTAACATGCCACCATGGCAGTTTGCCGGGATAAGGATAAAGGAATGCCAGGTTAAAGGGCCAGATCATCTTGCCGATATAGCTTACATAAGAAACCAGTGCATTCATAATCCGGTAATGAATCGGAAATATTTCCAAAGAACCCACAGCGCCACCACTTCTTTGAACAAGGAAGGCCACAACACTAACGGCTGCCGCAAGAACAATGAAAGGTATTTTTTCCCAAACCAGAAAAAGCGAAAAAGACGGTGGTAGGGTCACAAGCATCGGTTTAACCATCAGGCCCAGAATAAAAAATAAAAGAATCAGCAGATATCTTTTAACACCCGGCCGCTCAACATACCGGATATAACTCCACATTGTCAGCATCCAGAAAAAAGTGCTTAAGACATCCTTGCGCTCTGAAATCCATGCAACGGATTCCACATGAAGGGGATGGAGCGCAAACAGAACGGCAACAAAAGCGCTCTGCCATAAAGCGCCGGTCATCCGCGTTAGAATAAGAAACAATAATAAAGTGTTGGCGATGTGAAAAAGTACATTGGTCAGGTGATGGCTCCCCGGATTCAGCCCGTATAGCTGAATGTCCAACATATGTGAAAGCCATGTCAGGGGATGCCAGTTGGCTATACTTGTGGTCGTAAAAGCCCAGGCGATGCTATCTGGGGTTAACCCTGCCTGAACATGATGATTTTGGGTGACATATAAATCATCATCAAAATCAATAAATTCGTGGTTGCCTGTTCGCCCGTAGACCAACAAAGGAACGATGACAAGAAACAGACAGACCAGGAATTCCCGGCGAATGTTAAGAACGGTCGCCCTATGGATATTTTTAGCATTCATTTTGGATATTGATTAACGGATTTGAATCCATCTTTGGCGATTAAATTATCATTGACAGCTTTGAAAAACGTCCAACTTCTGCCTTGCGCTCGCTTAATCCTTGAATTATAAACTTTTTACTTTGCCGTCGCATTCGGACTTTTTACGAAACCATCATCTTTAGCGTAATAAAGGCAAAAAAGTCAAATGGCTCGGGATGATCCCTGATGGTGTTTGTGAACGTCAGGTAAAAAAGCTTGAATTCCATCTTCCCTGATGGGAGAAGGGAATAAGAGGGCCCAGGAGATGCAAATCAAGGTTGAATGTTATTCTGGCTACCGGGGAGAAGAAACGCCCCTGAATATTTGGTTCGGCTCAAGTAGAGTTGAGGTAAAAGAGATTCTGGATCGCTGGCTTGCACCGGACCATCGGTATTTCAAGATTCTTGGGGATGACAATGCCGTCTATATCATTCGTCACGATGTCACGGCATGGAATTGGGAACTGACCCACTATACGCAAGGTACGTGATGATATATCGTTTGCTTGCCGACAGCATTGTGTTGATTCATCTTGCTTTTGTTATTTTCGCCGTGTTCGGCGGCCTTCTATACATTTGGTGGCGCAAAATTATCTGGTTCCATGTTCCTTCTGTTTTATGGTCGGGCCTGGTTGAAACTGCAGGGTGGATTTGTCCACTCACGCCCCTGGAAAACCGGTTTCGGATACAAAGCGGCGCAGCGGGATATTCCGGGGGCTTTATCGAACACTATATCATACCGCTTTTATACCCTGCCGATCTCACCCGCGACATACAGATCATTCTTGGCGTACTGGTAATCCTTGTCAATGTATTGATATACGGGTTTGTTTTTAAGAGATATAAACTAAGACCACACAATAATCAGGCGGACACAAGCCGCACCGGACAATAAATCCCGGATATCTGTGATCCGGTTTCCGCAAAACCTGCATCCGGCATCCGGTAGCGCATATCCGATACCCGCTAGCTGACATCAAATACCTATATGACGCCGGTAATAATCCCCGATTCCGTTGGGCCGACAAAAGGAAGGCGCTGGATTTTCTTCACATTGGCTTTGTCAAGCATATCCATAATTTGTTTTTCCGAATAGGCCTGGCCCGAGGGTGTAGCCAAAAGCATGTTGAGGGAAAAAAGTGCCGGGAAAAGCGGGAAAAAAGTGCCGGGAAAAGCGGACTGGCCATGGTATCATTTAAAATAAAATCGTGGATGAAAATTGTGCCGCCGGGCTCCAGCACTTCAACGGCTTTCCGGATAATTTTCCGGCATCCGTCAGGTCCTTCGCCGTGAAGAATGTGTGACAACCACACCACATCATAGCGACCCGCAATATTTTCCTCCAGATAGTTGCCGTCCATGAAACCGATTCGATCCGAGAGACCGAACTGATCAATGGTTTTTTCGGCAAACGGCCGGGTGGTCGGCAGGTCATAAACCGTGGCTTTTAATTTTTCATTTTGCTTACAAAAATGGATGGCAAAGGTTCCGGGTCCGCCTCCCAG
>JAFDFH010000412.1 GCA_019309945.1 Deltaproteobacteria bacterium | reverse complement strand
GACCCTTCGACAGATCGCTCCCTCCGGTACCAATGTATTAATCTATGGTGAGAGCGGCACCGGCAAGGAACTGGTGGCCAAGGCGATCCATCATCTGAGTCCGCGGTCCGAAAATAGATTTGTGGCATTTAACTGTGGCTCGTTTACCGAAGAGCTCATGGCCAATGAGCTCTTCGGGCATGAAAAAGGGGCGTTTAGCGGAGCCATTCAAGAAAAAATCGGTTTGCTGCAGGCGGCCAATAGGGGGACGGTCTTTCTGGACGAAATCGGTGATATGCCGATGAGTATGCAGGTGAAATTGCTGCGCGTAATTCAGGAAAAAGAGCTCTTGCGAGTCGGTGGGGTGGATCCTTTTTCCGTTGATGTACGCTTTATCGCGGCCACCCATCGCGATCTTCAGGAAGACGTGCAAAAGGGGCATTTCCGGCAGGACCTTTACTACCGGCTCAACGTGATCGCTTTGCGGCTCCCGCCCTTGACCGATCGCGTCGACGATATTCCGCTTCTGGTCAATCATTTTTTGGCCCACAAGAGCCGTACCATGAAAAAAGAGATCGATGCAATTGAACCGCAAGCCATGGACCTGCTGTGTCGCTATAGCTGGCCGGGAAACGTGCGGGAGTTGGAAAACGTCATAGAAAGGGCCGTGGCACTGGAAAACGGGCCACTAATCCGCGTGGCAGATCTGCCTGATTACGTTCACAATCTCTCCATCGAAACCTATCGCCACACGCCGTCGGATATTCCCACCCTTGAGGAGCAGGAGAAGCGCTACATTCAGTGGATTCTGGACAAGAGCGAAGGCAACAAGACCCGGGCGGCCAAGGTAATGGGGATCGACCGGGTCTCTTTGTGGAGGAAGTTAAAGCGCTACGGCATCGGATATTGAAAGGGGGTTGCGTTAGCAGAGGTTGCCTGGATAGTGAGGGGTCCAACCTTTGCCGTATCCAACATGACTCAGCAGGCCGGTCAGTAAGTAATTCAACTCTTTCAACAACCCTGGTTTCCCTTATTTATTTAGCGGAGTTGGCCGATGCTTGTCTTCCTTGAATTGTTTAAGCTTTCTCCACAAAGCTGCCCGGCTGATGCCCAACAGCTCGGTGGTTTTTGATTTATTGCCCCCGGTTGCTTCTAAAACCTCGAGAATATAATGCTTTTCCATCTCGGCCAACGACAGGAACTTTCTGGCAGGATCCAGAGGTGGCGTATCAGTACGGTGGAATCGTTCGGGAAGATGTTTGAGTTTTATGGTATTGCCATCGGCGAGGATGACGGCGCGCTCAATGATGTGCTCAAGTTCGCGGACATTGCCGGGGAAATCATATGACACAAAGATAGAGACGACTTCGTCTGAGATATATTCAACCGTTTTATTAAACTCTTTTGAAAACTTATCGAGAAAGTAGCCGCTTAAAGGCGGGATGTCGTCCCGGCGCTCCCTCAAGGGCGGGATGAACAGCTCAAGTACATTCAAACGATAATACAGCTCGCCTCTGAATTTTCCTTCCTCAGCTAGTTTTCCGAGGTGGTAGCGGCTGGCCGCAAGTATACGCACATCAAACGGAAAATCGTCGATGCCGTCCCTTAGAGACACTTTTTTACTATCGATTATCTTCAACATCGAAAGCTGCATCTTGGGGGCCATATCCTCGATCTGGTCCAGCAGGATAGTACCTCCCAAGCCAGGTCCGGAAATAGCCCCGCTCATCCGGGCGATCCCGGGAAAGACAGTATTCCCAGGTTTAATCAACTCTTCGATGAGCAGATCATTGCTGAAGCAGCCGCAGTTGATCGCCACAAACCGATTATTTTTACGGGCACTTGAGTTGTGAATGAGCCTGCCGGCCAATTCCTTGCCGGTGCCCGTTTCGCCGCGAATGATGACCGTACAATCCAGTGCCGCCAGCCTCTCGATATTTTTCCTCAGTTCCTGTATCACCAGGGTTTCACCGATCATTCGGAGCCGTCCGGCAGGAGAGGTTTCATTATTTTTTCCATCGTCAGCGGAAAGACCCGGCATATTTGTTAAGGATTTGTGCTCGGACATTACCTCGATTTTGCCCGGATTGTATAAATTTTGTTGATCATCACTGCCGGCGGGCAGGGTTGCCGGGGGCGGCCTGACGACGATGGTGTTGCCGCCCTTGTTGCTTCTCTTAATAAAGTCCCAGAATGTCTCCATCTGGTCCTTTTCGAAGTAGTCGGCTTTAAGGGCCTCGGTTGCCTGCTTAACTTTTTCACTGCCATGTCCGGTCAACAGGACTGATCTTAAATCAGGATAGATTTCCTTTAACTTGGTGATGGTCACTATCCCGTCCATGTCGGGCATTTTTAAATCCACGATGGCCAGATCGATGCGGTTGTTTTTCGCAAGCGCCAGAGCCTGCCGGCCGTTTGGCGCTTTGAGCGGATCGAAGCCCAAAAGCCCCAAGCGCTGCGCAATGGAATTTAAAAACTTTTCCTCATCATCGACTAACAAAATTTTAAGATTTGGGGGCACCATTTTTTTAAAATTATTTCTTTTTAGCCTTGTGTGATTCGAGATCGGCGGCATCTTCCAGGTCACCGCCGGTGGCCATCCCCGCTGCCGCCATGGATGTCTCGAGGCTTAGCAGTACCTTTCTTACAAATCCCCAGAATTTTCCCATATCTTCTTTTTCGAAATAGGATGAGTTGAGCGCTTCCGTGGCCTCTTTGAGTTTTTCATCGCCATGGCCTGTTAAAAGCAGTGTTTGGATAGCGGCATCAATTTCTTTAAGCTTCGTGATCACCACCAGGCCATCCATATCGGGCATTCTCTGATCAACTACCGCCAGATGAATTTTGGTGGTCTTGGTAATATCAATCGCCTCCTGTCCATTTAATGCCGTATAGGGCTCATAGCCTCTCAGCCGTATCCGCTCCGCCAGGGTATTTAAAAATTTCGGGTTGTCGTCCACCAGAAGAATATTGATATTGCCCAGCGGCAAATTTGACAAAAACGACCAGAATTTTCCCATATCC
>JAFDFH010000411.1 GCA_019309945.1 Deltaproteobacteria bacterium | reverse complement strand
GGTTCCTTCTTTTCTGCTTTTTTACTTTCAAAGTATGTACAAATCAAAACGTTCCTATGTCACGGTCACCGGTGCACCGGCACACGCTGAAATCCGACCGACCCCGGGTAAGATCAAATGGGCGTTGTTCGGTTTTCTTTCAATGATTTCATTGATGGTATTCGTATTGTATATGGTCATTTTTGCCGGTGGTTTTGCCAGGGTTTGGGGAGTGGACAACTCGTTTACCCTCAACCACTATCGCCTCCTTTTCGAGAACGCCGGTCGTTCCATCGTGAACAGCCTCTGGATGTCGTGCGTTGGAGCGCTGGGTGCGGCTGTGCTGGGGCTCGTCATCGCTTACCTTATTGAGCGGAAGCACTTTTTCGGCAAAAAGGTGATGGATGCTGTCGGGATGTTGCCCTATGCGGTGCCGGGAACCATGATGGGGCTCGGTTTCGTGGTGGCCTTTAACCGGCCGCCCCTCATTTTGACGGGCACGGCCTTTATTCTTCTCATTGACTACGCCATCAGAAGAATGCCATTTGGCTTGCGAACCGGTGTTTCCACCCTGAAACAAATCGATGTGGCCCTTGAGGAAGCCTCCGCAGATCTCGGGGCCCACTGGAGCATTACATTCCGGAGAATTGTCCTTCCGCTCATGAAGCCGGCGTTTATCGCCGGTATTACGTTTGCATTTATAAGAGCCATAACGGAACTCACCTCAACAATCTTTCTGGTCACCCCCAGATGGCGGGTTATGTCCGTTGATATTTACAATTTCGTGGAAGCCGGTTCCCTGGGAGTGGCAGCGGCCATGTCCAGCCTTCTTATGGCCATGGTCATTATTTTCCTTTTGGCGTTTTACAAACTCACCGGCGCAACGGTTTCAATTTTCAGGATGTAAAGATTTTTCGTACAAAAGCATGAAGGCCAAATTTCCAATTTCTCTTTTCTAATTTCAACGTTCTGTGAACGGTTACGATTTTTCAAATGAAATCTGGAGGCAAACCCATATGAAAAAAGTTCCCGTCGCCCTGCTGAACATAACCAAACGGTTTGGGAAAGGCGAGGAAATAATCAAGGCGGTTGACCGGGTCTCCCACGAATTCGAGGCAGGTAAGCTTACCGCTCTCCTGGGACCGAGTGGATGCGGTAAAACGACTACCCTAAGGTGCATTGCCGGCTTTTACCAGCCGGAAGAAGGTGACATTCTGGTGGACGGAAAGCGGGTCAACCATCTGCCGCCATACAGCCGGCCGACCGGAACCGTATTTCAGAACTATGCCCTTTTCCCCCATATGACCGTATTTGAAAATGTCGCTTACGGCCTTCGGGTTAAAAAGCTCCCGGAACCTGAAATAAAGCAGAAGGTGGCACAGGGTCTGGAAATTTTACAGCTATCCGGAATGGAGGATCGTAGGCCCGACCAGCTTTCCGGAGGCCAGCAACAGCGGGTGGCCATTGCCAGAGTGCTGGTTAACGAACCCCAGGTCCTTCTCTTTGATGAGCCCCTCTCAAACCTGGATGCCAAACTGAGAGTTTACATGCGCGGAGAGATTCGCAATCTCCAGGAACGCCTTGAAATCACGGCAATTTATGTCACACATGACCAGGAAGAGGCCATGAGCATTTCCGATACCATGCTGGTCATGAACCAGGGACGCGTGGAACAGGTAGGATCGCCCCTTGACATCTACAGGAAACCGGCAACCGAATTTGTAGCGGATTTTATTGGAATGACCAACTTTCTGCGAGGAACGATAAAATCGACAGGTGATCCTCGGATGCGTGTATCCATCTATAATGTGAGTTTCGAACTCCCCGCCGATGATCGCTTTGATGTGGGTGAAGTGGTGACCATCGTTGCCCGGCCGGAAGCCATCAGGTTCTCAGAAGGTGGAGAGGCTGCATTCAACGGAACCATTCACAGTGCATTTTTTTTAGGATCGCTGGTACGCTATGAAATCGCGGTAGGAGATGGGGATCTGATTACCATGGACGACTCGAACCCGGTCCGGCTGTTATCAAAGGGAAGTAAGGTGAAAGTGGAGATTATTCCCCATTCCGTCTACCTTAAAAAGGTTGAAAAAACCAAATAATCAAGGAAGTTCCCTGCCAAATGAGTAACTTCCCAATATGTTTCGGTAGGCCCGCTGCGCCATCCGCTAATTTTTTTCAATACGGCCAAAACTTGCCGTTAAGGGCGCCTAACAGTGCCCCGCTTTGAAAAAAAATACCGGATGACTCCGCTGGTAGGTTTAACCATAAGTTTTTGAGAAGTTACCCAAATGATTACGTGGCGATCATCGCTCTCATCATGTCTCCGGCATTTTCAGCATGGTCTGCAATGGAACCGATTGTTTCGGCTAAGCGGACCATATGAAATACGGTTACCGGGTCTATCTCCATGTTTAAAGCCTTTTGCTTGACCATGTCTTCTGCCGTGTCGGCATCATGCTCCATTTGGCGCAGATTGTGAATAATATCCTTGACGACGATACGCTGCTTTTCCGAGAAGGTTTTGAAATATTTTCTGGCCTCGGCCACCATTCGGCTGAGTTCCTCGATGGGTTCGATCACGGCATCCACAAGATGAAAAATATCCTTTGCAAGGGCCTCGGGAATTCCGGGTTTGGCTCTAAAGGAAATCCAGTCAAGGGTATCTTCCACGGCGTCAAGCACCTGATCCTGTTCTTTTAAGTACCTGAACACTTGAAATTTATCCACGGGCATCACGGTGCCTTTGGGAATATGCCCACGGATACGACGTTTGATGACGTCCGCCTCGCTTTCCAGCTTAATCACTTTCTCCCTGAGTTCTTCAAAATTTTTGCAATCTTTGGAAATATGACATTCGATTGCCTGTTGAAACACGAGGGCACATTCTTTTACCTTCTCCGCGTGCTCCTGAAGCCCGTCAAAAGGGGATGTCATAAAAAGGGATAGAAACGGGATACGCATTTGCCACCTCCTTTTATAGAAAAATTTCGAGTATTTTGAATATCACCATACTGGTTACGGCAGCGGCC
>JAFDFH010000410.1 GCA_019309945.1 Deltaproteobacteria bacterium | reverse complement strand
CAAGAGAAGGCCATTGTCATCTTTACTGCTAAGATATGTGTAACGCAAAACAACCTGAACGTGCCGATTGACATCGTAAAACGGCATAAGGATCAGCCCCCAGACGTCGCTCTGCTCAGCGTAACCCTCGCCCGCGGACAGGTCTGTCCATAACCCCCAAGGGCCGGTATGCCATTTGGTTACCAGTGAGAGAACCTGCGAAAAATTCCGGGTGTCGGCGCTGATATCCTCATTATTGTAAACATAATCTAAGCGGATCAGGCCGTCGGCCGGATTAAGCGTTTCAGGGAAATGGTAACTAATTGAAAATACCGTGAAATAGCTCGCTTGGAAGCGGCTCAGTTCGTCATTGCCGTCCGATGAGAAGATGCCGACCCGGTAACTCCAGTTCTGATTTGCCGTTCCCTTCGCGAGAACCCCTGTGAAGTATTCGCTGGTAAACCAGAGGTTATTGGTAAGGTTATTGCGCTGCATTGTTATTAGTTTTTTTGACGAGGTGGCGCCGTCAAGGGTAAAGCCGGCAGATTGTTTGAGCACTTTGAGATTCAGATTATCCTTCGGGGACCAACCTATATAGCTGTCTGTAAGGCGTTGGTAACTGTCTTTTAGTTTGTCATTGAAATCAAAGTCGGCTTCGATATGCAACACCCAGTCTTTGAACAGGTCTGACTTGAATCCAAAGCGAAAACGCCGCCAAGAAATGGCATCATTGAATTCTCCCCGATCGGCATCGAACCAGGCGGAGTCGATTTGCAGACGGCCGCTCAATGCGAATTTCTGTATAATGAAGTTATCCTTATTGCTATAAAGCGTGGCGTAGTTCCAGGCGTTGTCGAAAATGGAACCGTCCTTTCCATCAGCCGCAACGCATGGAGTTATCACGAACAGGGCGCCTGCAACGACTACAGCTACATACAAAAGACATTTCATGTTATTTTAATGGAACTCAAAGTTGTTACCATAAATCGATTTGTTAATAACTCGTATTTCTTTATAAAACTAGTTTTATGTGCGAAAAGTATAGGATAAAATAGCATTGTGTGTAAATACAAAGTCAATTTCATTTTTTTGTGGTGGGGGCAACTCACCGGGTGAAATTGAGGGCTGCAGAAATTGGCACGTCTATGATTTCATGCTCTTCCTCAAAGTAGCCCATGCCAACAGACCTAAGGAAGGACAAATTTGAGTCACGAAATGGCGGGTTTCATCTTCGATGGGAACAGTTTATGCGAGCTGTGACCTGGTGTCAATTTTGTCCGGAGTACCGCATGTGTGTGTGGGTCTGACACGCTTTGACCTACGCACAGCGTGCCAGACCTGCAACCGATTGAAATAACACGGCAGTTGAATGGTCGAGTTGCCAGGGGGAATTTCACCCCCAGGCCCTCACAGGTAGGGCCGAAGGCTGGCGCGGTTCCCGAAGGCCCGTTTCCAGCCCCCTCCTATTCGGACACCCAAGATAACCCTTTTTTGGTACCCATTTTGGTACCTTTTGGCTCTTTTTCGCTCCAAAACAAATTGTATAGAATGAACGCCGATTGTCGCCGCAGGGCGAGTCGAGCTGGGTCAAGACGAAGCCGGGTGAGGGCTTCTTCATGTATTTCCGATTCTACGGCCCGCTGAAGCCTTTTTACGACAAGTGCTGGAAGCTGAACGACGTTGTCAAGGTGAACTAACCCGCGTGGGCACCGAGGGGTGTAGCATGCACAAGCTTAGCCGAACGATTGAAAGCTTGAAATCGAAAAACCCGAAAATAGTCCAGAATTTTAAAACATCAACCAAAGAAGTTACAAAATGAAATCAACACGTCTTCTCGTTGCATTGAGTTTGGCATCCATCATAATTGCCGGTCCGGTACTCGGTCACGGTGCCAGTGATTCCGAACTTGCCAAACAATCCCAGAACCCGGTTGCCAATTTGATCAGTTTGCCGCTGCAAAACAACACCAATTTCGGCATCGGACCTGACGACGAAACGCAAAATATCTTGAACATCCAACCGGTCTGGCCGTTCTCGATCAACGACGATTGGAACCTGATTACGCGCACCATTGTGCCGGTCGTTTCACAACCGAATGTTTTGACCGGTGGCGAGGGCCGTGTCAACGGCTTAGGCGATACGACGTTCACAGCTTTTTTTTCACCCAGAGACTCGGGAAAGCTTACCTGGGGCGTGGGTCCGGTACTCCTTCTTCCAACGGCGACGGATGACGCCCTCGGTTCGGATAAATGGGGGGCTGGTGCGTCTGCGGTATTTCTGACCATGCCGGGAAATTGGGTGGTCGGTTCGTTGTTCAGCAATGTCTGGTCTTTTGCCGGTTCCGGCAACCAGGATATTAATCTTTTTACATGGCAGTACTTTATCAACTACAACCTGCCCAATGGATGGTATCTCAGCAGTGCTCCGATTATCACCGCCAACTGGGAGGCTGAAAGCAGAAACAAATGGACGGTGCCCTTTGGCGGGGGATTCGGGAAAATATTTCGGATAGGCAAGCAACCCATGAATGCCCAGGTTCAGGCATTCTACAACGTGAAAAAATCGGACTTCGGGCCGGATTGGACATTGAGACTTCAACTCCAGTTTCTCTTTCCGAAATAGCTTAAAGGCCCATCAGGCCCTCTATTCCTCAGACAATACCACATTTGCGCAAGCCATCGTCCGGCATCCGGTTCATAGCATCCGACACCAGGCATCTTCAATCCTCGCAGTATTGTTTTCCTTTATTCCATCTGCAAAACCCCCGTGCAGCGGGGGGCGGAGTTATCCGGCTATCCCAATGCGGGAATATGGTTTCCCCGCCCAACTATGGCGGGATCTTCGACAGGTCTCGGGAAAAATTAAAAAATTTAGACAGGATTAACAGGATTAACAAGATATTTTGGACAAATATAAATCCAGCCTTCGCCGGAGGCTTCGGTTCTGAATCAGGGTGGTTATACTGAGTTCGATGTGATTTCAGAAATAGTTCTATGCCCGAAGAAGGGCCCACTGCGAAGCAGTTGGATATTTCCC
>JAFDFH010000409.1 GCA_019309945.1 Deltaproteobacteria bacterium | reverse complement strand
AAATGCCTAAAATGCCTAAAATGAGCTAAAATGCCTAAAGCATGCAAATGCCTAAAATGCCTAAAATGATCTAAAATGCCTAAAATTAAGGATCGAGTCATTTTGTATTTTCTACTGAGGTAACTATTCCAAGCAATTCACCGCATTCTTCATGTTATTAACCTGGCAATAAAATATGCTAATATCGTCATGCCGGACCCCGAATCGAGTCCAGGGCAGGCTTTGATCCGGCATCCAATACCCGCCTGGATTCCGGCTTTCGCCGGAATGACAATCTTTGGTATGTTTAATTGCCGGAGTAACACATATTATTTGCACGGCAAATTCCCGCGTCCACTTTTCAAGATCTTTGGCAAAAATGTTTACGGTCCATATTAAATCTGACAATTTTAATAAAATGGTATAATTCCACAATTTTAGGCATTTTAGGCATTTTAGCTCATTTTAGGCATTTGCATCTTCAGCCATTGCATTAAACATCCAGCGACACCACCCGGTGTATCTCCTCAATAGTGGTCAAATTTTGTAAGACTTTCTCATACCCTGCTTCTTTCAATGTACGGTTACCATTTTGCCTGCCAATTTCTCTTATGGCCTCGATCGTCGGATTTTCCAGAATCAAGGTTTGCAGCCCCTGATCTATTTTTAGCAGCTCATGAATACTTGTGCGCCCCTTAAAACCGGAATCATAGCAGGTTGAACAGCCCCGGCCTTTATACAGGCGTAGCTGTTTATCTTCATCCTGATCCAGTTCCTTGATGTCCCTTTTGGGTGCGTAGTAATCGGTCTTACAATCCGGACAGATCGTTCGTACCAGGCGCTGCGCCATGCAGGCAAGCAATGAGGATGAAATTAGATAGGGTTCGACCCCCATCTCCAGGAGCCGTGTGATTGCGCTGGGGCTGTCGTTGGTGTGCAGGGTTGAAAGCACCAGATGACCGGTGAGTGAGGCCTGAATGGCAGTCTCAGCTGCTTCCCGGTCACGAATTTCGCCCACCATAATAATATCCGGGTCCTGCCGCAGGGCGTGCCTTATGAATGTGGCAAATTTAAGACCTATGGCCGTATTGACCTGGTTTTGATTGATATTTCGCAATTGATATTCCACCGGATCTTCGATGGTGATAATATTTCTTTCCGTGGTGTTGAGCATGCTTATGGCCGCATACAGGGTGGTGGTTTTGCCGCTGCCGGTGGGCCCACAGACCAGAATCAGTCCGTTCGATTGCCTGAGAAAAGATTTGAACTGATCCAGGAGCACGGTTTCAAATCCCAGGGTATTGAGGTCCAGCAGAGCCTTGCTACGGTCGAGGATTCTCAAAACCACTTTTTCGCCGTGAACGCCCGGCATGGAGGAAAACCGAAGATCTATTATACGTCCGTCGACACTGACCTGAATACGACCATCTTGCGGTAGGCGCCGCTCTGCAATGTTAAGATTAGCCATAACTTTGAGTCTGGAAACCACACCCGGATGAAAATCAATGTTTTGAGGCTTCAGCTCGTACAAAATACCATCGATCCTTACCCTGAGCCGCATTTGGCCTTCCTGAGGCTCAACATGAATATCACTGGCACCATCCCGGACGCTCCTCAGCAGAATCATGTTCACCAGGTTGATGACCGGACTCCCCTCCGCCATTTCGGTGATTTCACTAACGGCTATTTCCGCGCGGGCCTCAATGAGTTCAATGTCAGCATCATCTGCACCGGCCATCAGATCATCGATGCCCACATCTTCCTGATAGGCCTGAGGAATGGCCTCTAAAATATCCTCTGCGCGGCAGATCACCGGCTGTACTTCCATCTTGGTTATTTTTTTGACTTCATCAAAGATAAAAAAGGCGTAGGGATCCGATGTTGCCAGGGTTAAGACGTTATGCACGATAAACATCGGAACCACCTGATAATGGAGCGCCTTTCCTTTTGGTAAAACATGGACGATTCGGGGATCGATCAGGCCCTTGCGTAACCAGACATGGGGAATTCCGATTTGTTCCCCAAGGATTTTGGTTAACTCTTCATTGGAGAGAATCCCGTTTTCGATTAATATCTGGCCGAGGGGCTTGTAGTTCTCCTTTTGAATTCGAAGAAAGTTGTTCAGCTGATCAGGTGTCAATCTATTCTGATAAACCAACACTTCACCCAGCTTTCTTCTTTTGGGAATATAATTTGTTTTCATGGTTGCTTTGTAATGGCCTCGTGAATATCTTTATAAACAAAAAGCATATGAAGGATTCGGGTTGCCAGCAGGATGTCCCGGCAAACTTCGTTCAAACCGACAATCTTCAATACACTCCCTTTGCTTTGCGAGTCCGCGTGGGTTTGAACCAGCGCTTCGAGCCCGGCACTGTCCAAAAGACGCACGTGTTTACAATCTAAAATGATCTCGGTTTTGCCCCCCTGAATTGCATCCTTAATTTGCTCTTCGATTTCATGACAAGTCTTATGGGTAATCGAACTTTCGGGTACCAGAACGGTTCGGCCACCTGTGTTCATATTTCCTTTGCTGGATTCCACATGTTCAATACTATCGGACATGGCGTTTATTTTTCCTCAATTAGCAGGTCTTCCTGATAGACCTGTTTGAAAACTTTAACTACCCGGGGGTCCAACTGACTCCCGGCCACCTCTTCTATGATTGTCATCGCCTTTTGCGCGCTTTGGGGTGATCGATAGGCCCGGCTAGAATTGATGGCATCGAAAGTATCGGCCACGCTTATGATCCGTGCACCTAAGGGAATTTCCTCTCCTTTGAGGCCTCGGGGATACCCTTGACCATCGTAGCGCTCGTGATGGTAAATAATACTGGGAAGCGAATCCGCCAGCTGTTCAACCGGTTTGAGGATTTCAGCACCTTTCGCAGGGTGTTCCTTAATGATTGCATATTCGGCATCCGTCAAGCGGCCCGGCTTATTTAAGATAATTTCAGGGATACCGATTTTGCCGATATCGTGTAATATAGACGCCCATTTTAGATCATTGTATTCCTTGTCATTCAGGCCGAATTGTGCGCC
>JAFDFH010000408.1 GCA_019309945.1 Deltaproteobacteria bacterium | reverse complement strand
TATTTAGACATATTGTCAATGACTATTTAATTTTTGAACCTACTGCCACATTGCAGCCTTCCCATGAATAAGTAAGTTATCTTTCATTTTTTAGGCTTTCATTCTATTTGTCCATATATGCCGATTTAGACACAATGTCAAACAAATTATTCTTAACAGGGAAAAGAAAATTTAATGATGTGCGTAACATGGGTGTTTGAAGCGACTTTTTCGATGATCTTCAGATGTACCACGACTCAGATTCTTTAAAAGATTAAAGGGTTTTAACGCTATAGTCAAAATAATATGGATAAATTTCGAAGATTCTGCTAAACAAAAAGAAATATTTCGATAACCAGTTTAGTTTTATGAAAAATAATCATAACTCGCAATTTTTTATTTCAAGAGCTAACAAGGGGAAGGCCATGAAACGAGAGCAATCAAAAACCGCAGGAAAACCGCTTGACCAGATGGACCGTGATATAATTTGCCTTTTGCAAAAGAACGGGAGACTGACAAATATCATAATCTCAAAAAAACTTGGCATTTCGGAGGCAACTGTGCGAAACCGATTAAACCGTCTGATCGGGGAGGATTACATAAAAATAGTTGCTGTGAGTAACCCCTTAAAACTGGGATTCGAAATCGTCGGTATTATCCGAATAGAAGTCGTTGTTCAGAAGCAGGAGAGAGTTGCCAAAGAATTGGAAAAAATAAAATCAATATGGAACATCGTTTACACAACAGGAACAGCCGATATTAATACCGAATTCGTAGCCAAATCACTCGATGAACTCAATGATCTGCTTTTGGATAAAATTTCCAAAATAGATGGAATTATTCGGACTGAAACTTCACTTATACTGAAATATATCAAACGCAATTATGATTGGGGAACAGGATTGGATTAACCTTTATAAACCCGAATTCACTAAGCAATGAGATTCTCGGGCAACATTGTGATGCAATGTTGGCTGCAATATTGCCACGGGAGGGATGCCAGCTCCCGGTTTTCTGTAACCGTTGTCTAAATCCGCCAGACCACCCGTTCACTCCACACGCCCGACCTTTCCCGCTGTTGCCCCATTTCTAATTCCGCTCTGCCTTTGGTGGAAAGATCCCCCTGTAGATGATGATTAGATAAAATAATATAGATAAATATGATATATTTCGCAGGATTTAACCAGATTATTATTGACATAAATATATAAATATCCTATTTAGTACGAAAATCGGAATATTCCAACTATACTGTGCTTGAAGCAGCGATTGTATGCGTTCAGGAGTAAATCGGATAAAGTTTTTTGGGGGACTACGCAAAAGGCTTTGATAATACAGGTCAAGGAATGACTTGTAGCAACATGTAATTAAAGCGTTTTACAGGTAAACGCTTTGAGATAAGTACCATCGACATTAATCAAAAATGCGCAAAGGAGTTATCATGGAAACCCAACAATACATCCATATCGAAGACCAGCTTGGCGCCCACAACTACAAACCGTTGGATGTGGTTCTCAACCGCGGAAAAGGCATCTGGGTTTGGGATGTGGAAGGCCGGAAGTATTTGGATTGCCTTTCGTCCTATTCAGCGGTGAACCAGGGGCATTGTCACCCCGAAATCCAGCGTGCCATGGTCGCGCAGGCCGAGAAATTGACCCTGACATCCCGCGCTTTTCGAAACGATCAACTGGGATTGTTTTATCAGGAAATCTGTGAATTGACCAACTCTCACAAGGTTTTACCGATGAACAGCGGTGCCGAGGCGGTTGAGACGGTCATCAAGGCTGTTCGCAAATGGGGATACCAGATTAAAGGCGTTCCCGAAAGTCAGGCCGAAGTCATTGTCTGCGCAAACAACTTCCATGGCCGAACCATCACCATCGTGGGATTCAGCACGGATGAGTCTTCTCGCGAAGGTTTCGGTCCGTTCACTCCTGGATTCAAGATCATCCCTTTCGGGGATGCAAAACTTTTAAAGGAAGCGATAACACCTAACACGGTTGGCTTTTTAGTAGAACCGATCCAGGGTGAAGCAGGGGTTATCATTCCACCGGAAGGATACCTCAAAGAAGTAAAACAGATATGCAGACAAAATAATGTGATGTTGATTCTGGATGAAATTCAGACCGGCTTGGGTCGCACGGGTAAGCTCCTGGCCGAAGAGCATGACGGCATCGAAGCGGACCTGACATTGATTGGCAAGGCTTTGTCCGGTGGGTTTTATCCCGTTTCTGCGGTTCTTTCCAACTCCGAAGTGATGGATGTCCTGAAACCCGGAGAACATGGCAGTACATTCGGTGGTAATCCATTAGCCTGTGCGGTAGCCAGGACAGCTTTAAAGGTTCTGGTGGAAGAGGGGATGATCGAAAACGCTGCTTTAATGGGGACTTATTTCCTTGAAGGGTTGAAGCAAATCAAAAGTCCGTTGATAAAAGAGATACGCGGCAAGGGCTTGTTGATCGGCTTGGAATTTTTTTCTGAAGCTGGAGGCGCCCGCAGTTACTGTGAGAAGTTAATGGAAAAAGGATTGCTGTGCAAAGAAACTCACGACAATATCATCCGCTTTGCTCCGCCGCTTGTCATCGTAAAGGATGAAATCGACTGGGTGCTGGAGAGGATTGCGACCGTGCTGAACGGGGATTAGATGCTTCCCAATCAAATCAATGCCGAGGTCCTCAATAAAACGGGAAATCCATCAGTCAAAGTACTCCACTGTCTTCCCGCCTTTCATAACCATGAGACAGTTATTGGGAATGAGATTTTCCAGAAGTATGGTCTTGAAGGCATGGAGGTTACGGATGAAGTTTTTGAATCGGAAGCCTCCATCGTATTTGATGAAGCGGAGAACCGCGTTCATACCATCAAAGCGGTAATGGTTTCAACATTGGGGTGTTGAAGGTTATATTTGATATGACACGGGAGGAAAAAATGGTTGAAAAAACGATCATCATGGGCGCCGCTGGGCGCGATTTTCACAATTTCAATGTATATTTCAGAGATAATGAACGATACGACGTCATCGGTTTTACAGCGACCCAGATTCCTGA
>JAFDFH010000407.1 GCA_019309945.1 Deltaproteobacteria bacterium | reverse complement strand
TTTCGTCAGGAGTTCGCCGGAGGAATCGTTGAATATATCCAAAACCGTTAGATAATCGTGGCGATCCATTGCTATAGCGATTACACAAGCCTTTTTTCCTACAAAATGCCTTATTTGCGGATCTTTTTTTCATATTAATCCGGATAACATTAATGGGACTACGGCGGAAATATCAGCTTGGATTCAAGACGGCATGTCTCACGGGAGCCTCTCGTTCGATCGGGTAATGACCCCTTTTTTATGCGAGCCCTGCTCGGCAGGTTTTGTGCCCATTGTTTCTCCTATGTGTATCCAGTGTGGGGTAATGTTTAAGAGCCGGGAGGGGGAGGATCATGTTTGCGGTGAGTGTATTAAAAATCCGAAAAAATTTGGTATTTCCCGGGCGTTGGGAATTTATGACAAAACATTGATGGCCGTCATCCATTGTTTTAAGTATAAAGGGAAGGTCCAATTGACGGGTCCGTTAAGCACGCTGCTTTTTTTCGCTTTTCTATTGAACTGGAGACACGATTGCATTGACCTGATTGTACCGGTACCCCTCCATGTAAAACGACTCCGGGAACGAGGATTTAATCAGGCGTTATTACTGATAAAAGATTGGCCGGGTTTGACGAAATCGATGAATATTAATATGCCGAACTTTGAAATTGACTATCATTCAGTTGTTCGAAGTAAATGGACCCAACCCCAAACCGGTCTCAATAAAAAACAGCGAATGGAAAACATCAAGAAGGCTTTCAGTGTTGTGGATTCTGATAAAATCAAATCTAAACGGGTATTGCTTGTAGATGATGTCTATACTACCGGAGCTACGGTAGATGCCTGTGCCGGGACTATATTGAGAGCAGGAGCGCAACAGGTGGATGTGTTGACCTTGGCAAGGGCCTTGAGATCCGAGCCGGGTTAAAGGAGAAAAAACGATTGATATTACGAGAGAAATCCGGTGTTCCGTACTTACAGTTTCCCAATCTTTCAAGCCTTCCCTCAATTCATCATGGCATTTTCACCAGGGAAGGCGGCTCAAGTAAGGCACCTTACAGCAGTTTAAACATCAGCTATAATGTGGGTGACCAAAAAGATTGTGTGATAAGGAACCGCCGGATCATTTATGCGTGTATGGATGAAGCGCAATTGGTTTTTGCCGAGCAGGTTCACGGGTGTGATATATTACTATTGGAAGATGACCCGCAATTGATTCAGGGCGCATTATGCGCGCCACGAAACGGAGATGCGATCGTAACCCAAACCCGCGGCAAAAACCTTGTTCTGCAAGTGGCTGACTGCCAACCCGTTCTGATGTATGATCCTATCCGGCAAGTGGTTGCCAATGTGCATTGCGGATGGCGGGGAAGTATTCAGGATATTGTCGGTCGAACGATAAACGTAATGAAAATCCGATTCGGTTCGGATCCGCGGAATATAATTGCCGGCGTAGGGCCGTCTTTAGGCCCGTGTTGCGCAGAGTTTATTAACTATCAAAAAGAAATCCCGAGATTGTATTGGAAATATATAGATCATTCTGTTTTTTTTGATTTTTGGGCGATTACCCGGGATCAAATGATCGAAACCGGGGTATTGGCGTCAAATATTTATATTAGCCGGATTTGCACGAAATGTAATACGGGGCGTTTTTTTTCCTATCGAAAAGAAAAGGAGACAGGAAGGTTCGCGGCGGTTATTGGGCTAATTTGAGTGATAATAAGATTGACGGTCTCGTAAAAAGTCCAACTAGCGCTGAAAAGCTTCACTAAAGTGCCTGCGTTGTGCTGCATTTCGCAATCATTCAACGTACGACAAGTACGCCTCATGATTACAAAATTTGCACGCCTTGAATTTGAACTTTTTACGAAACCGTATAAATCGGACTTTTTACGAGTTCATCAAGATTAGTGTTTTAAAAAACCCGGTGCTTTTGCACCGGGAGAAAAATAAAACGTTGAGGTACTGGTGTGACAATTTATTTTCCCGCTTCACGGGGAAAATAAAGCCACCCGCTATGCGGGAGGTGGTTTATAAGAGGTAAAATATGATTTTAGAAAATGCTAAGGTTCTCTGGAACAAGAAACTGGGACCGTCGTATTATAAAGTTGGTTTACAGTGTTGGAATAGTCACTTGGATGTGGTACCCGGTCAGTTTGTAATGATCCGTATCCCGGGTCAGATGGATCCGCTGTTAAGAAGACCGTTTTCCATTCACCACATACTGATTGACAATGGCGTGGTAAAAGGACTCGAGGTACTTTACCAGGTAGTGGGGAAGGGCACGGCAAGGCTGTCAAAGGTTAAGAGAAACGATTTAGTGGATATTTTAGGCCCTCTCGGAAAAGGGTTTATGATACCCCGGAGCGCAAGGATGGTATTTGTCGTTGCCGGCGGGATAGGCATTGCGCCATTGTTTTATCTGATCTCAAATTTGGAGAAAACAAGGCATGATATGCACCGGCCGGTTGTTTTTTTAGGCGGTAGATCCAAGCGAGATATATTATGTTTAGAAGAACTGTCAAAAAAAGGGCTTAACATCCATGTTACCACGGATGATGGGACTTATGGGAAAATGGGCCTGGTAACGGATCTTCTGGAAAAGAGACTTGAAAAACAACTCCCGGATATGATTTGTGCCTGTGGTCCCTCGGCCATGTTGAAAAAGGTTGCTGTGCTTTCGGAAAAATATAACACCCGATGTCAAATTTCATTGGAAACAACGATGGCCTGCGGGATGGGAGCATGCCTGGGGTGTGCGGTTAAAATCGGTAATGGTAAAGAGAAATACGCTCATGCCTGCGTGGATGGGCCGGTTTTTGATTTAGACAGGTTTCGATTGTAAGTCATGCCCGGGTTTAATCTCGTAAAATATTATAATTTCAGATTGACTCATCCGAAATCCTGTGTTAAATATTTTTTTTTATTTATGCCTGTAGATCTTGTGAACCTTAAGGTGTTCTTTTTCATGAAGAGAGAAAACCGGCGATGGGTCAGGGAATTGGCATATTACAGCAGCATCGGACTGTCCCTGGCGCTGTCTATTTTTATCGGCCTT
>JAFDFH010000406.1 GCA_019309945.1 Deltaproteobacteria bacterium | reverse complement strand
CCCAGCCGGGGCTTTAAGAAGTCCATAATCGCTTTGGGATCGACTTCTTTTATTTCTTCTATTGCTTCTATTGCTTCGGGAATTGCGGGTTCATTTTCTTTGGCATTTGCCTGTTCACTCATGATTAAACTCCTTAAGCTTGGAATCATTAAATTCAGGGTTGAAGATTCGGTAAATGGGACCAACGCATTTCAAGTGCCTCAACCATCGTGTAGCCTGTAGCGTGTAGCACTTAAATGGAATATCCTCTGCGACCAAACTCGATAGCGGTCGCGCCTCGAGAGAAGAAAAAGAGAACAAAGTGCGAAAGCTTGGTAAAAGGGATTAAAATAAGCATGACCTCACCGCTGAGTATATGGATTAGCTGCATGTTATCTTTTAAAAAGCTGTTGCCGTCCAAAGTTCCGTGGGTGAGAAAATATCCGGTTAGAAAGGGCATCACGGTGACAACAAGCAGAAAGTAATCTGAAAAGGTAGAGAGAAGGCGGATATCGGCTGAGAAGATGCGCCGAACCAGGAAAAAAAGTGCGATGGCCAGAAAAATCAAAGTCATCCAGTCGGCCAGAACGGCTGGAATTGAAGCCCAGGACCATGCGAAGCGAGATAACTCCCAGTAAATAATGTGCTGGTAAATCCATATGGGAAGAACGATAAGGCAAAGATGGAAGATGTACGTCAAGACCGTGAATATAGGATTCTTGGGCACCGATTTGTTCAGCGGCAACAACCAGCGAACCAAACTGGACAGTATATATTTCAAACTAAAATGCTGGTAAATGATTTTATCCATTTTATAAGATGTGAATAAAAAAAGGGCCGCTCTTGCCAGGGTGCCGATAATAAATATTAAAAAGGCAACCCACAACAACGGTCCCTCGACGAATGCGTAAAAGTCCATGGTTTACGATCCCTCCTGGAGACTTTAACAAAACGCTCCCTTTCAGCCCCTTTCGGTGTGAGATCTTTACAAAACGGCACTTTTGCCCGTTTGCAAAAGTCTCTGTGTCCGGCTCAAATTTTAATCCTCAAAATACTCAACGTATTCATGGGGTTAAAATTTTCACCGGCCTTGAACGGGAACGAAATTGAGCATTTTTCAAAGGTCTCACTTTGTAAAATTAAAGTTTTTAAAGGTCAACGGCTCGGGATGAATACATTCATTTAACTTCTATATAATATTCCTTTTCTACATAATTTCTAATAGATGTCAATTTAAAATGTCATTATGGATATGAAAATAATTAATAGTTCAGCCACTAAGCTTGCTATAATGCAATAAGCCACAAAGGTTATAATATAGTTCTATGGATGGTTCGAGATCAAGGCCTGCGAAAAATTTTACCGCAGGCATATAATTGATATTCCGAGGATAAAATTTTGAGCATAACGCCGAGATCGGGCAAAAAGACCGTTTCTGGATGGGCACTAACTAACTTCTCAATAAGTTCCGGTAGGCCCGCTACGCCATCCGGGCACAAAAAAACCTCTCCAAGAGAGGCTTTTTAATCTGACACCGGCGGCGAATAAAATTTTATTCGCCGCCTTGGACATTCAATCCGGGTTAGGTTTTGAGAAAGGTCTTTACAAATTTGGCCCAGCTTTGCTCTTCCAGTTCTTCAAAAATATCTTCCACCGAGCCACCACCGTCTGCGGCTATCCTTAAATCCTCACTGGCCATGGAAAAAAGTTTTTCCTTTTCTTCAGTAATATGTTTGCGGGCATCTTCGCCATAATACAGCCCCTTTAGATTCTTGCGCAACTTTGTCGGTTCAATAATAAATAACCATCCCTTTTCATAGCAAGAATCATTGATCATTTCAGGATGATCCAGAAGTTGATGGTTAACATGGGTGACAATACCATCTATTGGAGCGAGGACCTCGGCCGCTTCGTCATTTCGCCTTACTTGAAATCCCGACTCTCCCTGGGCGACTTTCTGTCCTATATTTGGAAGGTCAATGCTCTCGAGACTTCCCAGAAGTTTTTGCGCAAAATCGTCCAGGCCCACACGGACGCGTCCACCGTATTCCGGTTTAGCCCATGTATGGCCTTCATGATAATAAATGTCTTCAGCAACCTTAAAGCCTCCCACATCCGTTCCCGCCTGAACCGGAAGCGCCTCTGTCGCAAGGCGTTCCTGCATCATCTGGTCAAAAGAGCAGCTTCCGCACTCATAGGCATTGGGACATAATTTGCGGCCAACTTCACCGGTTAGCATATAGCGACATTTGCGCTGTGAAGCAGCAAGTTTCATCATTTTCTCCACCCAGCTCGTGGTGAACTTTTCGACGGATGCCTCAAGCGGTTTCATCAATACGGTTTCTTGTTGTCGTTCAATCTTATCCTGCATTGCATGGTCGTATACACAGGTGGAGCAATCAAAGTTGTTGTCACACAGTTTATAGGAAACCACATTGGCCTCCATCCATACACATTTCTTTTTGCCTGGCGGAACGATTTTCATCGATGCTCTTTTTTCTTTGGTTGCCATTTTTATATCCTCCTTAGTATTAATTTGTATTTGATTTTACATTTATTTCAGCAAGGTCCGTGCCAATTGAATCTAAATTTCAATAATATAAGAATAACTATTTGATTATATAAGAATAAAAATCTTAAAGAGGTTAAAATGGGTCCTTCGGAGCATCAAACTCTTTTGCCGAAATTTTCGGCATATATTACCATAAAACAAAATAAGTATGTTGTTAATATGGTGAATTTACTATATAAATTAGAATATGCCGAAAAATAAGGCGGGATGTATAAAAATTCGGCATGACGGATTCACGGGAGAGAATTTTCAAGATACCAGTTAAAAAGTTCGAAACAGGTGGGACAAAAATTGGGTTGTTTAAAATCTGTATCCTCAATACGGGTGGAAGAATGCATAACGCATCGACGATCTCGGCAATGGGTAAGGCCCATGGTATGGCCGAGTTCGTGTAAGGCGGTCTTTTCAATCCGGTTCATTAAAAAATTGAAATCGGACGGCTGGTCATAAAATTCCGGGTAAAGCCGGTGCATGGAAATTACACCACATGGGCCTTCGATCTGTGCCAATCCGAAGACAAACGTAAGGATCGGTATATATAGATCCACTTGCGTAACGCCGATTAGCCTAAAAGTGGCATGGGGACAATCTTGAATGAGTCGCTTTAAAATCAGCTTTGAATTATACTGGCACCGGGATTCATTATAGGCATACTTCGGGTTTTCCATTCCCGGGCTGACTTGGGAGGCCAGACCACATCGTGACGTGATACGCTCTGCCAGGCGTTTAATAATTTCGTCGTCCACATGGCCTACGGGACAGATGGTTACGCATCTTGACAAACGATTTAAGGTTACCTTTCAATTCTATATTTTTCTATTTTGTTATACAGGGTCTGCCGGTCAATTTCCAGTTCACGGGCGGTCTGGGTAATGTTCCAATTCGTTTCCTCCAGCATCCTTTTAATATGCATTTTTTCCATCATTTTTAATGATTTAGGAAATTCTTCAGATCCCAGCTGCTTGCGTGCAAAGGGAAGATCAGCCGGCACGATTTCCTTACCCCGCCCGATGACCAGAGCCCTTTCGATCACGTTTTCAAGCTCCCTCACATTTCCAGGCCAGTCGTAATCCATTAATAGTTTAAGGGCGGAAGGTGCGATCTTTACCGGTTCTTTATTCAATTCAAGGCAATTCCTCCGAATAAAAACGTCTATCAACAATGGAATATCGACCTTTCGCTCTCTTAAGGGCGGCACATGAATCGAAATAACATTCAAACGATAATAGAGATCTTGCCGAAATTTATTTTCGACAATTGCTTGCTGCAAATCACGGTTGGTTGCTGCAAGGATACGCACGTCGACATTGATCATTTCCTGGCCGCCCAAACGCCTGAAAGCTTTTTCCTGGAGTACCCGCAAAAGATCAATCTGGGTTTTTCGACTGATATCTCCGATTTCATCCAGGAAAAGGGTGCCTTTGTCAGCCATTTCAAATCGTCCCTTTTTGGTATAATCGGCACCCGTAAAAGCACCCTTTTCATATCCGAAAAGTTCACTCTCTAACAGGGAGTCGGGCAAGGCACCGCAACTGACGGCAATAAACGGCATGTAACACCGCTGGCTGTTCCCGTGAATGGCCTGTGCGATCAGTTCTTTGCCTGTTCCGCTTTCACCTGTGATCAACACGGTGGAATCGGTTGGTGCCACCCGCGAAATCATATTATAAATTTCTTGCATGGCATTGCTTTTTCCAATTATCTCATTATCTTGTGATATTTCTTCAAGTCTTTTGCGAAGCAGAATATTCTCCAGGACCAATTCCTTATGAGCAATAATTTTTTTTATCTGTAATTCG
>JAFDFH010000074.1 GCA_019309945.1 Deltaproteobacteria bacterium | reverse complement strand
CGTGTTAGCTCAATATGCCGTGGACCATATCGAACCGCAAGCCGTCATTTTTCCAAAAAACACACAAGCGGTTTCCGAAATTGTTAAATATGCGAACCAGAAAAATTTGGCCCTTGTTTCATGGGGGGCAGGGACCAAGATGTCCATGGGTAATCCCCCCCAACGATTGGACCTGGTGGTATGCACATCCCGCATGAACCATATGACCGATGTGGATACGGCCAATCTCACACTGACAGTGGAGGCCGGCGTCAAATTCAGAGATATACAGGCCCGGCTGGCAACCGAGGAAGATCGGTGTTACTTGCCGCTGGAAGATCTGACCACCGCAGCCGGCGAATTTATCTGCTCGGACCGGGAGCATAAAGGGTCTTTTCTCCCCATCGATCCTCCTTTTAGTGATCGGGCTACCATTGGTGGGATTATCGCCGGCAATTCCAGCGGGCCCCGGCGTCTACTTTACACGAACCCCCGGGATATCATTATAGGGGTTCGGTTCGTATCGCCTAAAGGCAATATTGTGGGAATGGGGGGGAAGACGGTCAAAAATGTTTCAGGGTACGATATATCCAAACTGATGGTTGGATCCATCGGAACCTTGGGAATTTTGTGTGATATGACGTTCAGGCTGTTGCCCCTGCCGGAAAAGATGGAAACCCTTTTGTTAAGTTTTGACACGTTTACCGGTGCCACCCGTTTTACCGATCGGATCTTTGATACCCAACTTCTTCCAGCCGCCGTGGAAGTCATGAACCATCATGCGTTTCTATATTTGGAGCCGAATGTTCTACCTGATTGCAAGACCGGCGCATATGTTGTAGCGATTGCCTTGGAAGCCTACGATGAAGCCGTCGCCCGGATGAATAAGGAAATGCAGGCGATGGCCTCAGAATGTGGTGCCAGAGATAAGCGGACGCTTAAGGAAGATAAACACGGCCGTTTCTGGTTGAAGGTGAGCAATCTGGCGTTAGCTGTAGCCGATCGATTTGCATGTGTTATCACGGTGAAACTGAGCTATCCCATTTCAGAATGGAAAGGAATTTTCGAGTCTGTCGAAAGCACTCTGTCGGCCGACAATATCGAACATACCCTTTTGGCGCATGCCGGTACGGGTGTGTGTCAAATCAATCTTCTTTTGAATCACGGCGACGTGGTTAGGGTGGACCAAGCGATAGAAGACCTTGATCGACTGTTGTCCCGGTGCCGGGAAGTCGACGGCAATCTGGTGATTCAAAGCGCCCCGGTTGACCTAAAGCCGCGTTTGCGAATGTGGGGGCAGGAGGGATCTGACCTCGTTGTCATTAAACGGGTCAAGGCGCACCTGGACCCATCCGGTATTATGAGTCCCGGACGGTTTGTGGGCGGGGTTTAATCTTTTCGATCACAGACCCAAAGGTAAGTGCATATGAATATTGTTCAGATGAAAAAGCTGTCTTATGACGAAGTGGCGAAGTGCAATAAATGCGGTTTCTGTCTTCCAACCTGTCCCATCTATCTGGTTGAAAAAAAAGAATCCGCTTCCCCCCGGGGTCGTAATGCGATTACGCGGGCGGTGATTGAGGGTAGATTAGCGTTGACGGCCGACACGCAGCAGTCGCTATTTAATTGCCTGGGATGTGGGGCCTGCAATGTGGCCTGCCTGTCCGGCGTTGAGACCAAAGATCTTATTTTTCGTGACCGTGAATGTCAGGTGGGTGAAAATATCTATCCCCAAATTGCCGACCGACTGGTCCAGGCGCTCCAGGATACCCACAACATTACAAATGACGACAACCAAGAACGGGGTGAATGGCAGGAATTGATCCGGAATCTGCCGGAAAAGGCCTTTGAAAAAGAACACGCTGACGTTATCTTTTTTGTGGGCTGCGTGGCTTCATTTTTTCCCATGGTACAAAAAATCCCCGTGAATATGTCGCAGATTATGGAAAAAGCCGGCGTTGATTTTACTATTCTGGGCGGTGAAGAGTGGTGCTGTGGGTTTCCCCTGATGGGGGCCGGCATGCCGGACAAGATGAAAACCCTTATCGCGCACAACCTTCAGAAAGTAAGTGATGTCGGCGCGAAGTCGATTGTCTTTACCTGTCCCTCCTGTTACCACACCTGGAAACACGTCTATAAGACGGATACACGTCTTTACCACGCCAGCCAGTATATCAATGGCCTGATCAAAGCTAAACGGATCGAACTTGGCAAACTGGATACGACCGTTACCTATCACGATCCCTGCGATCTGGGCCGAAACACCGGTGTTTATGAAGAACCCAGGGATGTTTTGAAATCTATCCCGGGCCTCAATCTGGTGGAAATGCCCTTAAATCGAAAATTTTCTTTCTGTTGCGGCGGCGGCGGAAACCTGGAGATGACCAATCCCGAACTTTCCGCCCGGGTTGCTCAGATGAAGATTGCAATGGTTGCAAAGACCGGTGCGAAAGTGGTGGTTACATCTTGCCAGCAGTGCGTGCGGACCATTGCCAGCAGGGCTCGCAAACAAAAAAGCGAATTGGTGGTAAAGGATTTAACCGAACTGATCGTGGAGGCCATGAAATAGAAGGAAAAGGAGGTTTTAATGCGAAAAATTCGGATTACCGCGGAAAAAGTGACTGCAGCGGCTGTACTGCACAACAATTCAACGGCCGATGCTATCTGGGATGCTTTGCCGATTGAGGCCCGGGTCAATACATGGGGCGAGGAAATTTATTTCGGGATTCCCGTATATCTCGATGAAGCCGATGACGCGCGTGCAACCGTGGACATGGGACATCTGGGTTATTGGCCGTCCGGCCATGCCTTTTGCATCTTTTTCGGGCTTACCCCGGCCAGTCGCGGCAACGAGATCAGGCCCGCCAGTGCGGTCAACGTGTTCGGCCGGATCGAAGGGGATGCCACTGTTTTTAAGCATGTAAACGAGGGGGCGCGTATCGCAATTGAAAAAGCTGAAACCTAAAATCGCTGAAATTATCGCCCAAGCGGATACCAGCGACTGGAAAAAAATCAGTGTAGAATTCGGGGATGATTTTTTTAAAATCAGAGTCCCCCCCGAATGTACCATGCTAAATATGAAAAAAATGCCTCCCCTGGCTCATTCGGACCAAGAAATCTCGAACGCTTTGAATCGTCCCATTGGATCGCCGACGCTGCCGGAAATCATTCAATCAAAAGGCAAGCCGGTGGACAAGATAACGGTTTGTATTACCGTTTCCGATATTACCCGCCCTGCGCCTTACAGTGGCGCAAACGGTATTTTACGGCCGCTTTTTAACATCATTGAACGCACCGGGGTGAAGCGGGAAAATATCGTCATTGTTATCGGTAATGGAATGCACCGTGCCAGCACGCTAAATGAAAGGTTATGCATGTTTGGGCGGGAGGTGGTGGATAATTATAAAATTGTCGACCATGACTGTGAGGATTTGTCATCCCAGGTCCTGGTCACACACACACAAAGGGGTACCGCCGTATATTTAAACAAGATCTTTTACAACGCCGATGTTAAGGTTATAACCGGTCTCGTAGAGAGCCATTTTATGGCGGGTGTATCGGGCGGAAGAAAGGCCGTATGCCCGGCCCTGGTAAACACCAATACCATCCGGAAGTTTCACGGCGTGGATTTTCTGGAACATCCAAATGCGACCAATTTGGTACTCGAGGGCAATCCCTGTCATGAGGAAGCACTGGAAGTGGCTGAAACGGTTGGAGTTGATTTTATGATCAGCACGACCCTCGACAATCGTCTGTCGATCACCGGTGTTTTTGCCGGAGATCTGATAGAGGCTCACCTTGCCGCTTTTGAAGCAATGAAGGCGTTTGTGCAAATACCGATTGATGCGCCCTATGATATCGTATTGACCCATGGCGGTTATGTTGGGCGCGATCATTATCAAAGTGTTAAAGCGGCGGTCAATGCCATGCCTGCCGTCAAGGAAAACGGCTTGATCATTATGGTTGCGAATAATTGTGACGCCGAACCGATCGGGTCTCGAGAATATAAGACCTTATTGCATCTTTTTAAAATCCTGGGACCCGATGGGTATATTTCGATCTTAAAACACCCGGACTGGATTTTTACAAAGGACCAGTGGGAGCCTGAAATGTGGGGCAAACCCTTTCGTAAGGTAGGCGCAGACGGGCTTGTATATTGTGGGCCTCAAATCCCCGAAGAAGATTTTAAGATCATTCCGGGGGTAAGCGGATATGACTTTATCGAAAAAAATACGGTTTTTAGCTCTATTAAGGCCAAGGCCGCAGCCATGTTTCAGAATGCCGTGATCTTTGCTGCGCATCATCCCCGATTTAAAGGTAGCAAACCTTCCATCACTTTTATTGTCGAAGGTCCCTATGGGATCCCGATGGCGCTATAGGCTTTCCCCGTTTTATGGAATTGTGAAACGACTTCTCGATTGCCATAACAGCTTTCATCCTCCGGGCATCCAGGAATGTTTTATAAACAACTTCACCTTTGTTGATGGGTCTCCCAAGCAACTTTTGTTCAAGAAGGGCTAACGCTTCGATTGATTTGTCACAAACCGGATAGCCCCTGTCATCAAGCCTGATATCCGAATTAAAATAGACCCTGGAGATATTATTGATATCCACGAGCTTGATCTCGCCATACCGCGTTAGGATAAGGTTGCCGATACCGGCCAGATCCGGGATATGATTTTCCTTTATGATCATGTCTTTAATTTTCTTTATGAAGCTTGCGGTCCTTTTACGAATGCTCTGAATCCGAATCGCGGTTGTTGTTTTTGAATCCATAAGGCCTTCAAAATCAATTTGCTCCAAAAGTGCAACCAGATGTTTCTCGTCCAGATACCCCCAGGGGTCAAGTATTTCGCCTTCCACATATTCCTGAAGGCCGCAGAGGATTAACTCATGTTTGCCGTTTATCGAGTAGTCCACCAGAAATTCATCCGACCTCGCGATGTTGTCAGGGGCAAGATAGGCAACAATAACTTTTACTCTTTTTGATTCTTCCCGGGCGCTTTTAAGACTGTCAAACCGGGTTCTAAATATCCTTAGCATTTTGATGGGCTTAGCTCTGGGATACAATCGTAACCCATCGATAATGATCCCTTTCTTTTCCGTCTCCACCGCCTTTGGTTGCAGGATTTCCATAATATGGGAGCGTAATCCGAAGCGGAAATATCGCCGGTAGAAATAGTTTCCGTGTTTTCTGATAAAGTTCAGCTCCAAAATATCTTCATGGTTCAAATAAGGTATATCTCTGATGTCTTTTGTCATTTCAGCAATAAAAGTTTTAGGATTGACGATCCACTGATTCATACACCCGGGCACACTCCGGGTCGGTCTGTTTTTTGGCTAACGGCAATTTATTTAGTGCCCGAACGAAAAATAGATAGTTTTTCCAAGTTCAAGGAAGGCGAAGATTTTAACCGCAGGAATACGTTAGGGTATTTTGAGGATTAAAATCTGAGCCTGACGCCGAAATTGGGGAAAATAGCAGTTTTCGTTCAGGCACTATTTACGGGTGACACACTGTTTGTAGGTGCGGTGGGAAGGACGGATTTGACCCGGGGTTTTTTGGATACGCACTCGAAAAGCGGTTGATCATTCTCCCCGGTGAAACGGTCATCTGGCCGGGTCACGACTACGGTGACACCCCCACCTCTACCATCGCCCGGAAAATGGAGGAGAATCCTTATATCACCGATTTTCTATTAAAATGATCGGTTGGAATTCTGAATAGAGCACGGATTAAAGCGAAAATTTATCTGCCAGATCTTCGATAACCTGTCGATCTTCATCAGAAATTTCTATGAAGCAGAAACCGATACATACCGTGCCATTTTCATCGTCAATACCGTATACGTCCGACCATACCACCCGACCTTTAAGTTCGATGGCCTGATTTTCGACCGGCATGACGAATATACGATAAGTTTCATTCAAACTCAGCGGTTCATCACAGGAAAAGGATATGCCGGCTGCCGTGATGTTTATTGTTTCTCCTTCGATCACGCCCTCATCGGTAAACACGGTGATCGGCCACTGGACTTCAACTCTCTGATGTGTGCGCTTTTCAATAAAATCATCCAAACTCTTATCTCCCCCGCCGAAGAATCGTTTTTTTCAACATTCGAATTTCAAGCCGAATCCGAGCAAAAAATTTTGGCAACTTTTGTTATAAAAAATAGTATATTAAATATTTAAAACAATGTCAATTGAGTGAGCAAATTTTGATGAACTCGAAAAAAATCGAAATCTTCTCAAGTGTAAAAACGTATTTACCGCCCGCTTCGCTCAAGACGCCAAGAGCGCCAAGAAAGACTATTTTTACGGGATCGTAACGACCGATCCCGTAAAAATGCTCGCACGCAGTGGGCACAGCCATCGCCACCGTCTACAAGATAAATCACAGCACGGGATAAATCCCTATTTTTAGGATATTTTCCTATACAAATGAACCCTTTACCCTATTGACAAAGTTTCATATATAAGAAATATTGTTAATGTGAGGTGAGTTGTGCATTTGCAAATACTATTGTGACTGAAAGAAGAAATTAAGCCCATTAGGGAGGTTTATTCCATGGAGAACCCCCTCAAAATGTGCCCACCCCTCTCCTAACAGGATTTTTGGCCCTGTTGGGAGCCCCATTGATGCCAAACTATGGTAAATCCTCGGTTTCTACAATCTCATATTATGACTGATCTGATCCTTCACCAGACTGCGGATACGGCTTGATTATTTTGGGTCTTGCTTCGCGGAACTTTATTCTACGGTTAATAACTATTGCCCTTGCCTGAATGCTGACTACACTTACCTGAGGATGATGTCTGCTTTTTAACATCAATCTTTAACTCCAGTAAGGATAGGGAAGGAGGTCAAAATGCAATCAAAAATATTGATCGTCTGTTTATTAGTAGGGGTTATAACTTTTATAGGCGTCTTACCTTCAACCTGTATCGCGGACGATAAGGAGGAATTAGCCAAATTTTACGAAGTTTGTATTTCGAGCGAGATAAGCAAGTGCCAGGCAAAAACAACTTTGAGCAAATCAAGATCGGCAAACCTACGTGGTTGTGCAGCAAAAAATTTAAAAAAAGCGGCATTTTTACAAAGTAATAAAGACATGCTGATCAAAGAAATGATCAAAAATGACATTGGTGTCAAACCATACAAAATAGGATATTTTTTAAATAAAAAATTCTATGCATTGGGCTATAATTAGAAAATTGTGCTTGGAGGATTAGGTGGTGTATCCTCCGGGTGATATCAAGAACGATCTCGTGGCGAGCCGCAAGAAGCTGGGTGATGAGGCGGTTATTGTCGGCAATTACGATGTGTTCCACCTGCCCTGCAGGGAGGAGACCACGGTAGAGGAAGCGCGCGCGGGCATCCGAACCAATATTAACGGCCCTGTGGATGCGGTATGGCCCGGATGCGATCTCTGGCCGGATATTAAGCCGGAGGACTGGTTTGCAATGGAAGAAGAGGCGAGGACGTATAAGGTCGGACCAACGCCGGTAACGCGGTGGCCGAGGGCATTAAGATGGTTGGAAGACTGCGAGAGCATGAAGCGGCGAAGAAGTAGTAGTGGATTTTTCGGTGCGACACTCTTGCGTAAATACACGGCCCTGGGGGAATCCCTGTTTTGATTTACTTCAGGGGTTGATTTATTACTTTTATTAATCGTATGTTAACACAGACAAGGGGATTGTTTTAAAAAGACCGATCCCCTTGTCTAGTTTTTTAGCGCTAAATGTTTCGTGGAAATTGCCCGGCATGAGCAGAGTTCCTAATCCGAACCCGGAAAATAGCATCAATCCTGATACAGCCAAAGCAGCTCTGCAAAGTACCACGTATTGAAAGATGTTTGATTCCATATCTAATCACTCCCAGTTTGATTAGAAGATACATGTGTCGCTTCTCGGGCGTATTTCTTGGCTTCCAAGATTTCTTCGTTACTGACAATGGTTTCCATAATTCCATCAAAGATAGGATTTATGATTCCATTTAAGAATCTGAAAAGAGATGATTTATCTTTTAAGCTGGTTTTGGTGAAACGAACACAACCATAGCAGCTTTCACTTTTTACAGGGAAATCTTTAGGGTCAATGTCATAGAACATTCCCATAATTACCATTCCGAAACGAAGCGGTTCTCGAATCAATCTGAACCACCACGCCCTCGCAAAACAGATTTCCACGAGTTTTATCGTGCAGGTGTTGCAAACAGCATATTCCAATTTTCCCTCTATTTCGTCACTACTTTTCATCATGTTCAAACAACTCTCCGAACAATTCTTTGATTTTATTCTTGGCATCTGAAAGTGTGCTATTCCCCAAAGGCGTTATAGAATAAATCCTTCTGATTTTTCCCTTCACTATTTTCTTCTTCGATTTAAGGTATCCTTTTCCCTCCATCCGGTGAAGAATTGGGTAGAGCGTTCCGGGGCTTAGATCGTATCCATGACGTCGTAGCTCAGTAATAATCCAAAGACCGAAAATTTTTCCTTTTGCTGCATGATATAGAATATGCAGCTTTATAAACCCGTTATAAAGATCCTTATCTAATTTTCTTTTTTCCATTTTTATGCTCGCTGGTTAAATAATAATATCTTATTCCGTTATCGGTTTACGTAATAATATTATGACGTTTTCATGTCAACAAAAAAAATTTCTCTCTGTATAAGTGTAACCGTTCACGGCTTGAAACTTGAAATTGGAAAGTAGAAATTGGGGAGAGATGAAACGAGTTTAGGAGTTGGATGTCTACAAACTGGCAGAAGAGTTAGCAGATATGGTCTG